>JBAQGR010000746.1:0-6874 GCA_049287895.1 Desulfatitalea sp. | reverse complement strand
GTGCAGGGGATTGCTGTGCGCCAAAGTTGTTAAACGCGGCAGCCAAACAAAAATTGGCGCCAAAGAGCCTTGCAGAAATTTTCTGGGGGAGAACAAACCGTTCCGGTACCCGCCAGCAAGGAATTTTTTATACTGCCTGTCCGGAAAAGTGTCAGCCTATTTTGGGCTTCATGTTATGCGGGATCGAGCGATAAATAGGTCGGGAGATGTTTGAAGTAGATATAATCCATCAGGATTCCGCTATCGTGGTTGTGAATAAACCGGCGGGTTTCTTATCGGTTCCTGGGCGGGGACCGGACAAACAGGATTGCATCGTGAAGCGAATTCGGAATCTCTTTCACGATTGCATTCCACAGCCGTCGGTTCATCGTCTAGACATGGAGACATCCGGATTAATGGTTCTGGCTTTGACAACGGAGGCCCATAAAAGTCTATCCATTCAGTTTCAAAACCGTACAGTAAAGAAACAGTATCTTGCAGTATTGACAGGCATTGTTAAGGAAGAAAAGGGTGAAATCAAACTTCCCTTTCGATTGGATGTTACCAACAGACCGTATCAAATTTATGACCCTGTACAAGGCAAATGGGGGGTAACCCTCTGGGAGAAAATAGTAGTCAAAAATCATCAAACGCGAATTCTTTTTACCCCCATAACGGGCAGGACGCATCAGCTACGAGTCCATGCATCGCACCCAATGGGATTAGGGTGCCCGATTGTGGGGGATCGCCTTTACGGTCATGGCAAACCAGGCGATCCTTTGCTCTTGCACGCTTCTTACTTGAGCTTTCAGCATCCCGATAATGATAATATCCTCTGCTTTGAGAGCCCATCATGGTTTTAAGTAGTGTCCATCCAGAAATAGGCAAATTTGGTCGAGATCAAGGCGTGCGAAAAATTTAACCGCAGGCATATGTTTGATATTCCGAGGATTAAATTTTTCGCACAACGCCGATATCGGGCAAATTTGCCATTTGTGGATGGGCACTAAGTAAAGACCTGGAGGGAATAAGGGCGGTAAACCGGATGCCCTTCAGATATTTGCATTTACAAATGATGGGAAGCAGACGAAAAACTTACCGTCGAAAATGTATTTGGCGCCACACATGCGGCTTGGAGATGCCATCCGATGTCGAGCAGGTAACTGGTTAAGTCTTGGGTGGCGTCAGCCCCCTGGACCGGAAAAGCGGCGCCTGCCGCTGGCCAGGAGCTATGCTGACTATTTCGTTGCCATAACCGGCAATATGCCGTACATTATCGAAAACAACTTTGCTGGAGGATATGGTTATGCCCTTGATCAATTCGCAGACAGGCAAGGAGCGAACCGAGCGTCTGGAGGCCAGGATCACTCAAGCTCAAAAAGCCCTTTTAAAGCAGGCGGCTGAGCTGGAAGGAAGAACGCTTTCCGATTTTATCGTACAGGCGGCCTCGGACGCAGCGCTACGCACGGTGCAGGCTTACCATCTCATTTCCCTGACTGCTCAGGAACAAAAGGTCTTTGTTGAGGCATTGCTCAACCCCCCGGCACCGGGTCCTCGACTTCGCTCAGCAGTGCGTCGCTATCGCAAGCTGATGGAATGATCCATGGCAGCAGCCCAAGAGCCCAAGCTTTCAATTGAAGCGCTTGCATCCCGTCACGATCGAACCGCATTTGCTTGTGGAAACGAAGTGCTGGACCGTTATCTGCTCAGTCAGGCGGGTCAGGATTCCCGAAAACACGTTGCGGCTACTTTTGCCCTCGTGAAAATGAATAGGCCCGCCGTGTTAGGTTTTTATACGCTATCGGCGACCAGTTTTCAGCTAAAGGATCTGCCCGAGAAAACGATTAAGAAACTGCCCAAGTATCCTTTTGTGCCGGCGATTCTCTTGGGGCGCCTTGCGGTCGATCAGAAGCATCGCGGTTTGGGATATGGGCAGCTTCTTCTGATCGACGCTTTGAAGCGGTGCATGAATACATTAGACATAGGATGGGCAGCCGTTATTGTGGAGGCAAAGGACGAGCAAGCCGCGGCATTCTATGCGCACCATCATTTCATACCGTTTTTGCCGGGTGCCCTTCGACTTTTTTTACCCCGATCCACCATTGCTTCACTTATGCTACAATAAGTCCATTCGATCGATTTCCAGCAGTTTCCGCAACTCCTCGGGTAACCCAGCGGATTCAAAAGTGGTGTCTTTGTCTTCACCGGGAAGACGGATGGTAAGGCTATGGGCATGCAGGGCGAGTCGGCTGAAATCGTGGTGCCGGCGCAGGTAGGCCAGCGAACTGGCCGAACCGTAGCGGCGGTCTCCTGCTATGGGGTGGCCGGCCAGTTTGGCATGCCGCCGGATTTGGTGCTTCCGGCCGGTGAGGGGTTCACACTCGATCAGGGAATAGTGCGGGCTGTAGTTTACTACCCGACAGCGTGTGGTGCAGGGCAGCCGCTTGCCTCGGCCGATGGGATCATTTCGTCCGGCGGCTGCGTCGGTCAGGGGCCAGGTCCAGTCGATCCACTCCTGGCCCGCGGTCGGCACTTCAAGACGGCCATGGATCACGGCCAGATAGCGCTTGTTGACGCTCTTTTCGGCGAACTGGGCGCCAAAGTAGGCGAGCGTTTCAGAATCGCCGGCCAGCAGCACGATGCCGCTGGTGTCCCGGTCGATGCGATGGACGGCATGAATGGCAGGGAGATCACGGCTCATGGCCGGCAGATGTCCCGCCCGCACCGCCGCCAGGGCCAGGGAACACAGGTCGCTGCCCGGGTCGTTGTGAATGCTCATACCGCAGGGTTTGTCCACAACCAGCCATCGAGAACCGTAAGCGATGACTGGAATTCGGGCCTCCCCAGCGACAATAACGGTTTTGGGATCGGTGTTATCCTGCAAGGCGCAACCTTTCATCAGGGAAGATCATCATCGGCCAAAACCGCCCTGTGCGGATGAAGCTGCATCAGGAAATCGGCCACGGGCATGCAGAGAACGTCTTTGACGTGCACGCGGTCCTGGCCCCGATACAGGAAGCAGGTTTGGGCTTCGGGATACTCTTCTTTGAAAGCCGTCAGTCCATTGAGCATTCTGGATCGGATGACGGCCGTGTTTTTGACTTCGATGGCGCAAAAGGTGTCCTTGCCATAGAGGATGAAATCCACTTCCAGCCCGGCGCGGGTCCGCCAGAAGTATAGATCGCAGGGGACCTGGCGGTAGGCGCACCAGCTCCGCAAATGCTGGGCGACCAATCCTTCCAGGGCCGCCCCATCGATCTCCGCGGGAGCATCCAGGGGGCCGGCCGGCCGGATGGTTCGAAAAACGCCGGCATCGAAAAAGAAGAATTTCGGATGGGATTGCAGTTGGCGGCGGGCTCTGCGCGTAAAAACCGGCAACTGAAAGGCGAGGAGCAGATCCTCGAGGATGCCGAAATATGCTTCTGCGGCTTTGCGCTGAACCTGGCAATCGCGGGCAACGTCGCTGACATTGAGCTGCGCGCCCTGCGAAAAGCTCGCCGCTTCGATAAAGCGTCCAAAATCGCCGATCCGCCGAACCAATCCTTCGTTTTGGACCTCCTCTTTGAGGTACAAGCCGATATAGCTTTCAAGGGTTTCAGCGGGCAGAGGGGCATTGAGCACCAGCGGCACCATCCCGCGGGTCAACGCCGTTTCCAGTGAAAAGTGATCGCCCAATTCCACCGCCATGAACGGATGCAGCGCTTTGGAAAGGGCGCGGCCGGCCAGGAGGTCGACGCCGCCGCGTTTGAGTTTCCTTGCGCTGGAACCGGTGAGGATAAATTGCACATCAGGATAGGTTTCGATGAGCTGATGGACGACATCCAACAGTTGAGGGGCTTTCTGAATTTCATCGATAATGATGGTTTTGGCGTCGTGCCGGGCCGATAGGATCTGGGACAGATATTCCGGTGTCGCATGATAGCGGCGAAAAGCATCCGGCGCCAAAAGATCGATGTAAAGCGCTTCCGGGTAATGCTGTCTAACCCATGTGGATTTACCGGTGCCGCGGGGGCCAAAAAGAAAGTAGCTTTGTTTTGGAGCCTGAAAGATGCGTCTGATCATGCCAAATATCCTGTCATAATGGAGTTATCAACGCCAAATAACCATGCAATTTGGAAATTTGCAAGCCATTTTTACCGCTTGTTATTGGGCAGGCTATGCATGCGTAACTTTGCGAACTTGTATACTTAGGGGGTATTGGGCTACCTTCTCTCGATGCGGGGAATCTGATATGGATGTTTTCAGTTGATGGCTGCGCTTCCTAACGTGAATGGTGCCTTATGACCCCGGCAATCAGTGCTGCCCGGAAAGCGAAAATTACTCACCAGGTGCATGAATATGTGCATGACCCTGCAAGTGAATCCTATGGAACGGAAGCGGTGGAAAAGTTGGGATTGCCAGCGGACAGGGTTTTTAAGACGCTGGTAGTCAGCGTCGACAACAAGGAACTGGTTGTGGGCGTGGTGTCGGTGTCATCCATGCTGAGCATGAAAAGCCTGGCAAAAGCAGTTGGCGCCAAAAAAGCGGCTATGGCGACGCCAAGTGCTTTCAAAACCTCGCCGAATTTATTTCACCGACGCAAACATCCCGGCCAGTTTGTCTCGACTGATGCGCAGGTAATCTCTGTCGGGGGAAAATACTTCGAGGGTGATCGTTTCGTCGTAGCCGATGCGCTGTAACGCTTTGACGACTTCGGGAAAGTCGATAGTCCCCGCACCGATGGGCAGGTGGTCGTCGTGGCGCCCGAAATTGTCGCTGGCATGAACATGGCCGATGCGGTCGGGGAAACGATCGATGAAGGCCAAAATCCGCTGCATCCCGGCGTTGATATGGGCGTGCCCGGTGTCCAATACCAGTCGGGCCTGCGGGAACGATTGAAAAACCTCATCAAACTGTTCCGGCCGGACAAGCGACAAAGAGGTGGGCATCATGTTTTCTACGCAGATGGAAAGATTCAGGTCGGCGGCCGCTTTGAGCAGGCGATCCAAAGCCGTCCTGGCGTAACGATTCGAAAGATCGCGCAACATGGCGCCGAGTCCGTGGATGATGCTCGGGTGAAGGACGACCTTCAGCGGCCGGAGCTCGGCAGCGACGCGCATCGATTGGATGGTTTCCTGAAGCGAAGCCTCCCGCAGGCTGTCCGTCAGATCCGCTGTGGACACAAACGTAGGCAGATGACAGACAAGCGCCAGGCCGTAGCGGTCCAGCGCCTTCAACAAAACATCCTTGTGCTCCCGGATCACCGTGCAATGGGCATACGGCGCATCCATGGTCACTTCCAGGTAGTCAAATCCCAGCTTGCCGAGCGTCTCGACCTCCTGAAGAAGGGGGCGCAGGGGAGAATTCATAACGCCATAGCGCATCGTGATACCTCCTTTATTCTCTAAAGCAGTCCATGGGAAGCCGCCCATACCGAAGCCTGGGTACGATCATTGACCCCGATTTTGTTGAAAATGTGGACGACATGGCTTTTGACCGTATGTTCGGAAATGTGCAGCCGGCTTGAAATCTCTTTGTTGGTGAGCCCGTCGGCCAGCAGTTGGAGGACCTGGATCTCACGCTGGGTCAGCGGGTCGGGCAATGTGCGGTTCGTATCCTGTGTGTTGCGTGCCTGGCCCTGCTCGAAACCATCCAGTCGGGACCGCAGGGTTTGAATTTGGTTTTCTTTCTGGTGGATGCGTTCGCGCAGGGCTGTTGAATCGATGTCCAGGGCGACTGTGCGGACGAGGCGGCCTTGTGCGTCGAATACCGGAAACAGGGCCTTTTCCTCAACCGGGCGGCCCAGGTGGGGACAATCGGACGGTGACGACCGTTGACGGGAAACGGCAGCGGCAAAGGCCAGGCAGGTGGCATGGCCGCAGGCCCGGCAGTTTGTGCAGGGCAGCAGTTGCAAGATATCCAGCGCGGAAGTCGGTTTGAATTTCCGGTAATTGGGGCTGATTTCGGTTCTGCGCTGATGAACGTTCTTTATGAAAGCGATCAAGTCATTCAAAAATGCCTCTGCCTCGGCATACTCCTTCACCGGCGAAAAGGCGCCCTCTTGCGGATATAACGCGCATAAATGCTTTTCCAACACGAACTTGATATAGACCGGCGTGTCATATAACCAGGCATTGGGAATGATCGCGTTGATAAATGGAAAAAGGGGCGACACATCCCAATCCAGGTGGAATCTGGCCCCGTAGGAGCAGCCCCGGACTTCATCGGTCCCGCCACCCATCGGCCCCAATTGAAACAGGGTCAGTGTCGTATACGCCTTTGAAAAGTCGAGTGATTTTGATTCGATATCCATGTTCAGCATTTGCCGTTCCCGGAGACGGTAAGCCTGCAATGCAAGGTCAAATGGATCACTGTACTATTCCCATCAAAGCACCCAAAAATGCAAATTTTTTATTATTATTTACCTTGGATGTAAAAATCCCCCATTTGGGTGATTTCATATGAAGGAATTTGCGTTAAATGATTTCAAACAATGTCCATCCATTTTCCTCTTAGAGTGAAAGCGGAGGGGGCTGGTGAAAGGAAAGGAGATCGCACGTGTCACGCTTTCAAAATCTAATGGAAGTCCTGAAAGTATTGCCTAAAACCAATTGCCGCCAATGTCGGGAAAAAACCTGCCTGGCGTTTTCCGCCGTCGTTTTTAAAGGAGAAAAGGAGCTTGCCCTTTGTCCGTATGTCGCACCCGAGATTCTTGAAAAATACGGGACCCAAAAGCGGCAAACCCGAAACATAGATGAGGATATGGACAATGCCGTGAACCAGCTCAAACAAAAAATTCGGCAGATCGATCTGGCCGCCGCGGCAGGCAGAATCGGCAGTCGCTTCGATGGCCATAAGCTGACCCTTAAAGTCATGGGCAAGGAGTTCAGCGTGGATGCCAACGGCACTCTGTTCA
>JBAQGR010000745.1:0-2306 GCA_049287895.1 Desulfatitalea sp. | reverse complement strand
CGGACATCCCCCCATCCCCCACCCCGCGCCCCACCCACTCCACGAAAAAAAACGGCGACCCTCACAGCCGACCGGACAACACGCTTTTATTGTGGTATAGAACTTGTCGTCGGCCCTGTGCCCTGTGCAGCATAGGGGGCGGATATTGGACTGGATGGGTCCTAACATTTTGGAGTCGCAACGAATAAAGAAATGAAAAACGGCAACCTGTTCAACGGCAAAGATAAATCCGACTATACCGCCGCCTCCGTGGAGGTCCTCGAAGGTTTGGAGCCAGTCAAGCGCCGGCCGGCCATGTACACCGACACCCAGCGGCCCAACCACATGGCCCAGGAGGTGATCGATAATGCCGCCGATGAGGCCATCGCCGGTTTTGCCGATCGTATCGAGGTGATCCTGTTTGAAGACGGGTCGCTGCAGGTCACGGACAACGGCCGCGGTATTCCGGTGGACAAACACCCCACGGAGAAAGTATCCGGCCTGGAGGTCATCATGACCAAGCTGCACGCCGGCGCCAAATTCTCCCACAAGGATTACCGCTTTTCCGGAGGTCTGCACGGCGTCGGCGTGTCGGTGGTCAATGCGCTCTCCAGGCGCCTTGAGGTGGAGATCAAACGCGACGGCAAGCTGTACGCCATGGCTTTTGAGCATGGCGAAAAGGTGCGGCCGCTGACCGTTACCGGCAAAGCGGCCCAAAAGGCCTCCGGCAGCGCCATCCGCTTCTGGCCGGCGCCCCAGTATTTCGACAGCGTCACTTTTTCGGTCCAGCGCCTCAAGCATATCCTGCGCGCCAAGGCCGTGCTTTGCCCGGGCCTGTCGGTCAGCTTCGAGGACCGCAAAACCGGTGAAGTGGAGAGCTGGTTCTACGAAAGCGGCCTGGATGAGTACCTGGTCCAGGGGATCGGCGATACCCCCTTTGTCCCCAACCCGCCCTTTGCCGGAAGTTACGAAGGACCCCAGGAACAGGTGGCCTGGTCTGCCGCCTGGCTTCTCGATCAGGGGCCGGGCCTGGCCGAAAGCTATTGCAACCTGATCCCCACCGTTCAGGGGGGCACCCATGTCAATGGATTCCGCGCAGGGCTTCTGGCCGCCTTGCGTGAATTTTGCGACATCCGCAAACTGCTTCCCCGAGGCGTCAAAATCGGACCCGAGGATGTGTGGGACCACTGTGCCTATGTGCTCTCCGTTAAACTGCAAGAGCCCCACTTTGCCGGCCAGACCAAAGAGCGCCTGGCCTCGCGACAATGCGCCGACTTTGTCTCCGCCGTGGTTAAAGACAATTTCAGCCTCTATCTGAACCAGCACGTGGAGATCGGCGAGCAGCTCGCGGAGCTGGCCATCGAAAAGGCCCGCCGGCGCATGGATGCCGCCAAGAAGATTACCCGCAAGCGTGCCACGGGCGGGCCTGTGCTGCCCGGGAAGCTGGCCGACTGCATCCTGGACGATCCGGTTCAGGGCGAACTGTACCTGGTCGAAGGCGACTCGGCCGGCGGATCGGCCAAGCAGGCGCGCAACCGGCACTTTCAGGCCATCATGCCCCTGCGCGGCAAAATCAAGAACACCTGGGACGACAGCAGCGACACGGTTTTGGGATCGGCCGAAATCCACGACATCGCGGTGGCCATCGGCGTCGAACCCGGCACCGGCGACATCGACGGTCTGCGCTACCACAAGATCTGCATCCTGGCCGATGCCGACTCGGACGGCCAGCACATCGCCACATTGCTCTGCGCCCTGTTTTTGAAACACTTCAAACCACTGGTGGATGCCGGCCACATCTTCGTGGCCTTCCCGCCTTTGTATCGCATCGATATCGGCAAGCATGTCTTCTACGCCTTGGACGAATACGAAAAAGAGCAGATCCTCAAAAAGAACGCCGACAGCCGCGCCAAACCCATCATCCAACGCTTCAAGGGCCTTGGCGAAATGAACCCGGAGCAGTTGCGTGAAACCGCCATGGCCCCCGACACCCGGCGCCTGGTGCGCCTCGAAAGCACGGGTCAGGACGCTGAAGGTGTCGAGGCCATGATGAATATGCTGCTGGGCAAAAAGAGCATCGACGGCCGCAAGGCCTGGCTGGAAGCCAAAGGCAACCTGGCGGAAGAAGCATAGAAGATAAAGCGAAGGAAAGATCCATGCCGGAGAATAACACCCTTACCGAATCGCTCCCCATTCACGTCTTCAGCGAGCAAGCCTATCTCAACTACGCCATGTACGTCATCATGGACCGTGCCCTGCCGTATATCGGCGACGGCCTCAAGCCGGTGCACCGGCGCATCCTGTACGCCATGTCCGAGCTGGGGCTG
>JBAQGR010000744.1:0-10923 GCA_049287895.1 Desulfatitalea sp. | reverse complement strand
TCTTCCACGACGATGTGGGCACGGTGTTGCGTCCCACCGATTACCACCTCGTGGCCCAAGGCTACGGCGCCAAAGGCTTCGTGATCCGCGCGCCGGAAGAAATACTTCCTACTCTGCAAGCGGCCCGGGCCTCGGCCCGCCGTGGCCGGCCGGTGCTGATCAATTTATTGATCGGCAAAACCGATTTTCGCGAAGGGTCGATTTCGATGTGAGGGTCGGGGAAAATCATCAGGTCCGTCATGTAAAGGCGACCGTTGATCGTCATCGTCCCGAAAGTGCACCGCTCAATCATGCCAGCGCTCCTCTCCCTTGGATTCCATCGTCGCTGAGAATCGAAGTGCGGAATTGTGGAGAAGCAGCGAGTGATCGGCTGGGGCGACGCAGTCGTCGAAATGGTCGCGATTCCGCTTTTTTACGGCTTGACGATGCAACCACTTTTTACTAATAGTTGACTGAATCGTGGGGATGGAGTCCCCCTTATAACCGCCCGGGCTCGGCTGATGACTCCTACCGGCAGCAATATGTGGTAGGATCTCGATTGTATAGCGAATGCCCGCGGGCGGTTTTTTTATTGCCCAATGCATGCCGGGGCCTTGCCGCTATTTTCGCGCGTTCCGCAAAAGGAAGCGCCACGATAAACTGAGGAGGCGGAAATGGAGCGAGCAGCACCTTCAGTACCCGGTGTGGATCACCCACCGCTTGCGCTCATGTTGGGAAAAGCGGCGGATGCCGTAGCACAGATTGGACCTGCTTGCACTCATTACAGCCGCAAGCTAAACGATTTGAGCCATCGCTTCCGCGAGGGCCGCTTTCATTTGGCAGTTCTTGGACAGTTCAAGCGGGGCAAGAGCACCCTGCTCAACGCCCTGACGGGCGAAGCGATTCTTCCTGTGGGCGTCGTCCCCTTGACCGCCGCGCCGACTTTCATCCAATTCGGAGAGATCCCGGTTATCCGGGTTCGGTACCAGGGCGACCGCCCGGCGGAAGAATATTCCGGCGCCTCGACCGACGCACGCAGTGCCTATTTGGCCCGATTCGTCACCGAAGAAGGTAACCCGCAAAACAAGCTTAATGTCGCCGAGGTGCAGGTCGATCTGCCCGCCCCCATCCTTTCCAGCGGGGTGGTGTTGATCGATACGCCCGGCATCGGCTCGACCTACCGGCACAACACCACCGCCACGCTCAATTTTTTGCGGCAATGCGACGCGGCCCTGTTCCTGGTATCGGCCGACCCGCCCATCACCGAGGTGGAGCTGGATTTTCTGCGGCAGGTCAAAGAAAAGGTGCCGCGCCTCTTTTTCGTTCTCAACAAGATCGATTACCTGGATGACCGGGAGCTGCAACAAGCGCTCTCTTTTTACCACCGTGTCTTGACCGAGCAAGCGGGCTGGGACGCCAAGTTTCCGGTGTTTTGCGTATCGGCCCGCCGGGGTCTGCAAGCCCGCGCGGAGCAAGATTCCCAGAAGTGGGCCGACAGCGGCATGGCGCAACTGGAGTCCTTCCTTGTTTGAAAAGAGCCTCAAGCGCGCCGAAAGCGAGCGCCGCTTGATCCAGGATGTTCTGGATGGCGACAAACGGCGCGTCGCGGCCTTCGTGGAGGAGCAGGCCCAAGAACATCTCGTTCGCCGGCTTCGCGCGCAGGACCAAGGAGCGCCTGGACGAAACGGTGGCCGCCACCAAGGGGGCTATGGAGGAGGCCCATGCGCTGCAAAAATCCCACGGGACAAGCATTGAATCGGAAGTGGCCCGGATGGGTGATCGTATCGTAACACTTGAAGGCATAAAGACCGATTTTACCATTTTACGCTCCGTACTCTCCCCGGCGGCCGAGGGGAAGGCGCCGGGGGCCCCTTAACGCTTCGCGGGGTCCAGCATGGACGTTTATTCGAACTTTGAAGATTTAAAGCACTACGAGCGGGAAGGCGCCGACTATCGCATCCGCTGGCGCGTCGGAAGTTCGGGCATCGCCATTTTGAGCATTCACGGCGGCGAGATCGAGCCCGGAACGACCCGCATCGCCAACGCTATCGCCGGATGGGAGCACTCTTTTTACTCCTTTGAAGGCATCAAAACCGCCGGGAACCTCGCCCTGCATATCACCAGCACCCGCTTTGACGAACCCACCGCCATGGAGATCGTCTGTCAGTCGGACATCATCATTTCCATCCATGGCAGCGCGGAGAAGGAAGCGTTGGTGCAATTGGGTGGATTGGATGAAGAATTGAAACGTCAAATTCTAAGTGAACTGCATAAATCAGCGTTCCAAGCCATGGAATGCGGCCGGCTGCCGTTTGGCGCGACTGATCAAAAGAATGTCTGCAATTTATGCGGTCGTGGCATGGGGGTGCAGATGGAGATCAGCCGCGGTTTGCGGGCCCTGATGTTCCGCGACCTCACCCCGGAAGGCCGGCGCCACCGAACCCCGGTGTTCGCCCTATTCACGGATGCGGTGCGCAACGCCATCGCGCCGTTCGCGGTCATTTATGCCCAAACCCAGCCCCTGCGTAACACGGATTGAACGCACTGCTCGAAAGGAACCCGCCATGGATGCACTGACCAAGGAAACCGCTACCGCCGCACCGCACGAGGCGCCAGCCAAGACCGAAATCGGCCGCATCCTACCCCATCGGCGCCTTGAGCGACCGGTTTTCGCGCAGCCGATTCCTGGCCATCGGGTATGGGGTGGCGGTGGTCACCTTTCTGGGATTTGCCTTGGCCCCGCCGTCCATCGGCTGGTTGACCCTCTTTTTCGGCTTGGCCGGGGTTTTTATCGCCTGGGAAGATACCATCGAAGGCGCCGCGGTGCGCGATTACATCGACGAATCGACGGCCGGCACCGCCTTTGGCGTTCTGGGTGTGGTCAACGGCATCGGCGACCTGGTGTCGAGCCTGATGGTGGGCCTGTTGTGGACGACCTTCGGCGCGGGCTGGGGGTTCGGCTATGCCGTGGTGGTCGGCCTGGCGGGCGCCGTGTGGATGGGCAACATACGTTCGGCCGGGAGATAGCCGGAGCACACATTTCCCTGCGCGCCGAGATCATGACCCGGACCGCGGGCATCTATTTCTCGGATCTGGACGGACTTCACGCGCAAAGTACTTTGAAAACCAAAACTCAAGCCGAACCCGATACGTTCATCCAAACGGGATCAAGCGAAAGGAGCTCTCGATGACCGAAACCTGGTCCCTGGCGACCCTGTGGCTGGGATTGGCCCTGGCGGCGACCATGATTTCCATTTGGCTACGCATCGCCACGGCCTTGTCCGAAATCGTGGTGGGTACCGTGGCCCAACTGATCATCGGCGCGGTCATGAGCAGCACGGTGCTGGGCGTGCATGAGCCCTGGATCAAGTTCCTGGCCGGCACCGGGGCCATCGTGCTCACCTTTCTGGCTGGCGCCGAGCTGGACCCCACGGTCTTCAAAAGCAAATGGAAGGAGGCCACGGCCCTGGGCATCGCCGGTTTTATTTCGCCCTTTGTGGGGTGCGCGGCCGTGGCCTACTATGTTTTGGGATGGGACGGCCGGGCCAGTTGGCTGGCCGGCGTGGCCCTTTCCACCACCTCGGTGGCCGTGGTCTACGCGGTCATGCTGGAAACCGGCCTGAATAAAACCACCTTCGGCAAGACCGTGCTGGCCGGATGCTTCATCAACGATCTGGGCACCGTGCTGGCCCTAGGCCTGATCTTTGCGCCGTTCACCGTCCGAACCATGATTTTCGTGATCGCCAGCATCCTCATTTTCGTGCTGCTGCCCTATCTGACGCCCCGCTTTTTCAAAAAATACGGCAACCGGCCGTCGGAGCTGGAGACCAAGTTCCTGCTGCTGTGCCTCTTCGGCATGGGCGCGTTGGCCAGTTGGGCCGAAAGCGAGGCGGTGCTGCCCGCCTATATCATCGGCATGGTCCTGGCCGGAACCGTGGGCAAGGACCATGTATTGATCCGGCGACTGCGCACGGTGACCTTCGGCTTGCTGACCCCCTTTTACTTCATCCGGGCCGGCTCGTTCGTTTCGGTGCCGACGCTGGTGGCGGGCTTTTCCATTTTTCTCATTCTGCTGCTGGCCAAGATGGCCACCAAAATAGTCTCCGTCTATCCGGTGACCAAGCTCTTTAAAAACCCGGGCAAGGAGGGCATCTACACCACCCTGCTGATGTCCACCGGTCTGACCTTCGGCAGCATATCGGCCTTGTTCGGGCTGTCCCACAACATCATCGACACGGCCCAATACTCGTTCTTGATCGCGGCGGTGGTCGGCAGCGCCGTGGTCCCCACGCTGATCGCCAACGCGTTCTTCCTGCCGCGACACTTGCTCAGGAGCACTAAAGAACCTTCGGCGGCAGAACAAGAAAAGGACCTTGCGGCAAACATCGAGAAAGGAGAGACTTCCCATGATCGCTAAAATACTGGTTGCCTATGATGGCTCTTGCCAGGCGCAAAACGCCTTTACTTTCGGCCTGGAGATGGCCGGCAAGTACTCGGCCGCCATCGCCGTGCTCTCGGTTGCCCGGCCGCCGGAGCCGCCCGTCAATGTGGAGGTGCAGGCCGTGCTCGAGCACGCCACCGAATACTATCAGTCCCAATTCGCCAAGATGAAGGATCAGGCCGCCGCCAACGGCATCCCATGCACCTTCGAAGTCCGCGTGGGCCATCCGGCCGAACAGATTGTGCACGTGGCCGAAGAGCAAAAGATGGATGCGATCGTGATGGGGCATCGCGGCGAGAGCCTTTTCCAAAAATGGTTGCTGGGTTCGGTGGCCCGAAAAGTACTCAGCTATGCCCACTGCACGGTGGTGGTGGTGCGCTGTTAGGTTGGAAATCTCCGAAGCAGATCACCCGCGCCCTGATTGAAAAAGGGATCAAGGAGGAACTCTTCATGGGAGAAGAAAATCGAATCTGCCAAGGCGTCATTTCATCCGACTGGAATGAATGCCTGGCGCCATGCGGGCCTTTTGACTGCATCCGTTTCTTTTATCCGTCGCTCGAAGGGGAAATCAACGCGATCTTCAAATCCTATACGGGCAATGAAATTCTTTTCTCCGAGGCTTGCCGAAGGATACGGTCGCTTCTTCCCGCCCCCCTGACCGAAGAACAAATGGATGCTTATCTGGATGAATCGTTTGCCACATACCCCGGCGTGCCCGAGTTGATCGAATGGAGTCTTGGCAAAGGCCTGCTCTTTATGATCAACACCACCGGCCCACAGGGGTATTTTCAAAGGGTCTTCGCTAAACGCCTTCTCCCCCCTATCCCCGTCCTTTCAGCTAGCACCTTCATCCGCTTTGCCGGCCGGAAAACCGATCCGCCCCAGGTGTTCGACCTTATGGAGACACAGGACAAACCCAAGCATACCGCGGCGGTTTTGACGCATCAGGGACTTCCGGCCGGCAAGTCCGTTCTCATCGGCGACAGCGGGGGGGACGGCCCTCATTTGGAGTGGGGGAGTAAGACCGGCGCCTACCTGATCGGAAGCATGACCAAGGGTTCTTTGAAGCGATATTGCGAGCAGAGAAAAATCGGCATCGACCTGCTCTTCGGCCCCTCCTGGGAGGAGGGGGCCGCCAGAAATCAGGAAACAGAGATGAAAGTCAATTTCATGGATTTGGCGCCGACCTTAGAAGCGGTTTTAGGGCTGTAAGGATGGCCATACTGGGCGGCAGTCCGGGCACGGTGCGTTCAATGCCCAAAAAAATCGACAACGTATTTGCTCGCGGTGAAGACAATGATCCCGGCCAGCATCCACTTGATGGCCTTGGCCGGAACGAATTTCTGAAAGCGCGCGCCGAGATACATGCCCGCCATGCCGCCGATGCCGAACAAGATGCCCAGCAGCCAGTCCGGCGCCACCGACACGTTGGGATAAAAGGGCGCGATGGCTTGATAAAAGGCGACGCCGGCCACGGAGGTGACGAAGGTCCCCATCAAGGCGGCGCCCGCGATGGTATGGACCGGCAACCCGAAGAAGGTGACGAAGAACGGCGCGATGATGGATCCGCCGCCGATGCCGTAGATCCCTCCCACCACGCCGACGATCAAGCTGAGGGAAAAGATGCCCCAGAAGGAAACATCGAATTGTTCTTCATAGAAGGTGTAGCCCAGCCGCCTCAGATTGAAGTGGGTGACCTTCACGGCCGACGAATGGCTGCCCGAACCTTTTGGATCGGCGCCTTGCGAGCGGTGCCGCCGCACCATTTCCTGGAAACGCCTTTCACTGACGGCCTGGCTGTTGGCACCTCCCGATTTCTTCTTGACCAAGTCCGCCACCATCCGCAGGCCGATATAGAGCAGCACGGCCGCCGCGAACAGTTTGAAATGCCTGGGGTTCGGCAGGTAGGCGATCCGGACGATGGCTCCGACGAAAACCCCGGGCAGCGTGCCGGCCACCACCACCCAGGTCAGCGGCCACACCATTCTTCCCTCTTTCCAATAGCGGTAAACGCCGCTCGGAATGGCGACGATATTGAACAATTGGTTGGTGGCGCTGACCGACGGGTTTGTATAGCCGAGAAAAGACATCTGGAACGGAAGCAGCAGAAAAGCCCCGGACACACCGCCCATGGAAGTAAAAAACGAAATGACGAAAGCGACAAGGGGCGGAAGCCAAAACGCGACTTCGATTCCAGCGGTTTGAAACAGCATCCTTGCGACCTCCATCCGTTTATTAACACCAATAAATATAATTTCGTGTTATTGGTCCTTAGCAATACATCAAGATGTCGTCAAGCTGTTTTTCCCGTGGTGCATTGCCGGGCGGATATGTTAACAAGGGACTACGCTTAAACCATCTGATCGGAATGACTGGCGATTTAATCCCATGAAATTTGATTCAAAAGACGGGCTGAAACGTTCCTCATCAAGGATACCCTTGTCCGAGAGCCCTCACCATGGACGCATCGTTTCGGGTCTGGATGAACATCAGTGCCTGGATACGTTCCAACTCAACCTGATGGAGCGCGCATTTCGTGAATGGGTGGACCGATCGGCGCGCGTCGATATACGCTTTTCACGCCAGCGCATTTTGATCATTTTTCTGTTGATCCGTTACACGGGCGCCAAACTCAACGAGGTCTTGGCGCTGAATCCGTTCCAAAACATCGATCCGGCGCGACCCGCGGTATTCTTTCGCAGCGATGCGGCTGACACGGAATCAAATGCACGGGAGGTTCAGATCTCGAGCACCCTGGCCCGCGAGATTCAGGAGGTGCTGAAGGATTTGCAGCAGAATTCTCCGAACCTGCTCAATGTCGATCCCGGCTTTGTGCGCCGTAAGTTCTACGAACGCGCCCAAGCGTGCGGTTTTTCGAAGCGGTTGGCCGGCCCGGAGATGATTCGCAAGGCGCGGGCGGTGGAGTTGATGCAGGGCAACATGCCGTTGCCGGCGGTTCAAAGGATGTTGGGGCATTCGACACCCAATCTGACATCGTCCTACGTTTCCTTTTCCGAGGACGAGGTCCAGCAGGTCGCAAGGCGCTTCATGGAAAGGGAATCGGTGCGCAAGACCAGTGCGCGAAACTCCTTCTTTGGCAAAATACTGAATATCCAACGCGGCGACATTCAGGCGCGGGTGGGCTTGGCCACCATCGAGGGCCATTCGATCACCGCGGTTATAACCAACGATAGCGCGGACAGGTTGGGCTTAAAAAGAGGCCGGCTCGTGACGGCAGAGGTCAAAGCGCCTTGGGTTATCCTGCACGGCGGCGACGCCGAGCCTGTATGCAGCGCCGACAACAGATTTAAAGGGATCTTAACAAGGATCACCAGGGGCAAGATCAATACCGAATGCGTCGTCCAAATTTCGGACACAATTGAACTGTGCGCCGTTGTTTCAACCGAGGCCATCCAAGACCTCAAGTTGAACGAGGGGGATGGCATTTGGGTGCTCTTCAACTGTTTTTCTGTTGTTTTGCATGTGGATTGACTTTCGGTGGATTGCAAGTTGGGATTGAGTTAAACGCCCTGCGCGGTTTTTGTGGCCCGGTAGATGGGCGCCGACCCGCTGGGTTGGATGACGGTTTCGTTGCGGAGGAGATGGTGACCAAATTGCTTCTGGTGATGTGCGGCGGCAGCCTGGGGGCGGCCAGCCGCTACGGGGTGGGGCTGTTGGCCGCGAGACTCTGGGGCGCGAACTTTCCCTGGGGAACCCTGACGGTCAACATGGTGGGGTGCTTTCTGATCGGCCTGCTCTTCGCCCTGGCCGACCGCGTGCGCTTGTTGACCCCGGAGGCGCGCCTGTTTCTGATCACCGGTTACCTGGGGGCCCTGACCACCTTTTCTTCGTTCGCCCTGGAAACCGTCAATGCCGGCCGGGTGGGCCTGATACTCCAACCGGTGGTCAATATCCTGATCAACAACTTCGGCGGCCTGGCCCTTACCTTCTTCGGTATGTGGCTGGGCAGCCTTCATCGGTAGAGCTCTTTCCCAAATGCGCTAAACAGGAACGCCTATGCTACCCTACAAAGCCATCGAAATTTTCACCAGCGAACTGACCCGCTGCCAGGGCAAGCCCGTGGCTGAGAGCGTCATCCAGTTCGTACGGAGCCTGAAAATCGCCGCCCGCTGCGTGGTGACCAAGGGCATCGCCGGCTGCTACGAAAGCGGAGAGGTGGCCACCGGCCGCATGGAAATCCTCTCCTACAACCTGCCCATCCGCATCTACATCGTGCTACCGACCGCCGAAACCGAGCGGGTGCTGGCCGGACTCGACGATCTGGTCGTCGACGGCATCATCGCCCTGCACGATTTGCAGGTGGTGGGCCACCGGGCGCGCAACGCATTTTTCCCGAGACAGCTCAGGGTCCGGGACGCCATGACCGCCGGCCCCCAATGCGTTACCGCCGCCAGCCCGCTGAGCGAAGCAGCCCGGTTGTTGCTCTCATCGATCTTTACAGGGCTGCCCGTGGTAGATGATCAGAATCGGCCCATGGGCGTGATCACCCAGGGGGACTTGATCCAAAGGGGCCACATGCCGCTACGCCTGGGATTGCTGGCCGAATCGGATCAGGATCGCCGCCAGGCGGTGCTGGCCCAATTGGCGAACCTCCGGACCGACGAAGTGATGACCGCGCCGGCGGTCACCATCGGCGAAGATCAGCCCCTGGCCGAGGCCGTGGACCTGATGCTGGAGCGGCAGGTCAAGCGCCTGCCGGTGGTGGACGAAGGCGGACGGCTCACGGGGATGCTCTCCCGGCTGGACGTCTTCCGGACGGTGATGCGCGAAGCGCCCGACTGGAACGCCTTCAGGGCCCAAAAAATCGAGGTGGCGCACTTGAGAAGCATAGGCGATATCCTGCGCCGGGACACGCATAAAGTCTTTGAAGATACCCCCATCGACGAGGTAATCCGCACCATCGACCACAGCGACATCCAGCGGGTCGCCGTGGTCGATGCGCAGGGCAAGCTGCTGGGAGTAATTTCGGACCGCGATCTGCTGCGCTACTTCAAACAGGATCAGGAGGGCATCTGGGGCGTGCTCGCCAAGGTCAAAAGCGGCTTCCGGCCGAACGCCGGCCGGGGCGATTTCACGCGCGCCATTGCCGCGACGCGTGCCGCTCAGGTCATGCGCACCGACCTGATCACGGTCCGGGAGAGCCATACGGTCGAAGAGGCTATCACGCTCATGATCGAAAAGGAACTCAAGCGCCTGCCGGTGGTGGACGACGACGGCCGGTTCAAAGGCATGATCAGCCGGGATTCGCTGCTGCGCACGGGCTTCGGCGCGGCCGGCTGAGAGGAGCACCGGCATGCTGACCTTCACCCGGGAAACCATCAACGCCCGCATCGTGCGGCCCGACGGCCGGTTGGCCGAGCGGCCCATCGAGATCCGCACCGACCCCATCACGGGCCGCACCTGCCGCATCACCTTCAGCCGTGGCGAGGAGCGCGAGCCCGGCGCCGAGGGCCTGCCCGCGCCGCCGCCCTTTGCCGACGACCGGGAGCAGTGCCCCTTTTGCTCCGAGCGGTTGGCCGACCACACCCCCCGGCTGATCCCGGCGCTCTGCCCGGAGGGGCGCATGATCCGGGGCGGCTCCACGCTCTTTCCCAACCTGTTCCCCTACGGCCGTTACTCGGCCGTAAGCCTGTTCGACGAGCGGCACTTCGTGGAGATCGGCACGGCCTCGCTGCAGTCGTACACCGATTGCTTGCTCAACTGCCGGGACTATCTGCGGCGAGTTTTGACCCACGACCCGGCGGCGATCTTCATGGCCATCACCCAGAATCACCTGCCCTCGGCCGGCGGATCGCTGCTGCACCCCCATCTGCAGGTGCAGGCCGATCGCACCGCCGCCAACCACCAACGCTTTTTGCAAGCCCATGCCGCCGAATACCGGCAGCGGTGCGGCACGCGCCTGTTCAGCGATTACCTTGCCATGGAGAACAAGCTCGGCAAGCGCTGCATCGGCGCCACCGGTGATTGGCAGTGGCTGGCCGCCTTCGCGCCCCAGGGTTTCTTTGAAATCTGGGGGGTGTTGCCCGAGGTCACCTCTCTGGGCGAGGCCACCGACGCCCACTGGCGCGCACTGGCCCAAGGGGTGCTCAACGTCCAGCGTTTCTACCGCGGCTTGGGCCGCAATGGCTACAACCTTGGACTGCTCTTGCTCGAAGACGGCGCGGACGACCTGGAATTGCGGGCGGTGCTGACCGTACGAAGCAACTACGCCCCCTGGGTGCGCAGCGACATTACCGGTTTCGAGGTAATGCTGGGCGACATGGCCACCTTCACGGCCCCTGAGTGGACCGCCGAACGTGCACGGCCGTTTTGGCAATGATGTTTTGACTCCAACGGCGCTTGTTGTGTATGAATTGAGCATGCGTCCCCATCGATACGTAATCATCGTGATCCTGACTCTTCTATGCCTGGCCTGCGCGTCCGCGCCGCCCCAGACCCGATTTCCCGAAACCATCCGCAAAAACACCTATTACACCAACAAA
>JBAQGR010000743.1:0-15428 GCA_049287895.1 Desulfatitalea sp. | reverse complement strand
GCCGAATTTACGGACCAGGTACTGCCCCGGGTCATCGCTTCGGGATACAACACCTTGCAGATCATGGCCGTGCCCGAACACCCTTACTATGGCAGCTTTGGCTATCATGTCTCCAGCTTCTTTGCCGCCTCGTCCCGCTTCGGCCCACCCGAAGAGTTCAAAAGGCTCATCGACGCTGCCCACGCCGCCGGCCTGCGCGTGCTCATCGATCTGGTGCACTCCCATGCCGTCAGCAATGAGGTGGAGGGCATCAGCCGCTTTGACGGCAGCGAGTATCAGTTCTTCCACAAAGGCGATCGCGGACGCCACATCGCCTGGGATTCACGCCTCTTCGACTACGCCAAACCCCAAGTGCTGCATTTTTTGCTCTCCAACTGCCGTTACTGGCTCGACGAATTCAAGGTGGACGGCTTTCGCTTCGACGGCATTACCAGCATGCTCTACCTGGATCACGGATTGGAAAAGGCCTTTACTTCCTACGACGACTACTTCAATGGCAATATCGACGAAGAGGCCCTCTGCTTCCTGGCCCTGGCCAACCAGGTTATCCATGACGTGCGACCCGACGCCGTCACCATCGCCGAAGATGTCAGCGGCATGCCCGGCCTGGCGCGGCCGTGGCGCGAGGGGGGCATCGGCTTCGACTACCGCTTTGCCATGGGCGTTCCCGACTACTGGATCAAACTGACCAAAGACACACGCGACGAGAATTGGTCCATGAGCGGGCTTTGGTTCGAGTTGAACAACCGGCGCTACGATGAGCGCACCATCTCCTACACCGAATCCCACGATCAGGCGCTGGTGGGCGACAAGACCTTGATCTTCCGGCTCATCGACGCCGAGATGTACACGCATATGAGCGTGGAGAAAGAGAGCCTGCGGGTGGCCCGTGGCATGGCCCTGCACAAGATGATCCGCCTGCTCACCCTGGCTACGGCCGGTCACGGCTATTTGAATTTCATGGGCAATGAATTCGGGCACCCGGAGTGGATCGATTTTCCCCGGCCGGGCAACAACTGGTCCTATCACTACGCCCGGCGCCAATGGTCCCTGGTGGACAACCCGCGCCTGCGCTACCAGCAGTTGGACCGCTTCGACAAAGATATGATCGCTTTGGCCCGCAAGCATAAGGTGCTGGCCGCACCGGCCGCGCGACAGATCTGGGAGCACAACGACGACAAAATCCTGATCTTCGAACGCGCCGGACTAGTCTGGGCCTTTAACTTCCATCCCACCCATTCGTTCACCGACTATCAATTCCCGGCAGACCCGGGCCGCTATGAGGTTGTGTTGGATTCAGACGCGGCGCAGTACGGCGGCCACCAGCGCATCGATGCGTCGCTGCCCCATTTTACCCTGGCCGCCACGGAGAATCATCACCCCCCCCGCCTGAGCCTCTATCTGCCCAACCGCACGGCGCTGGTCCTGGCGCCGACAACGGCGCGTCAACCCGCTGATGCCTTCACCGGAATATAGAAACCTGTAAATTCGGAACGTCCATACGAGTTTTCAAGCACTATTCAACCCCATAGGAGGCCAGTTTGCGCCGAAGGGTGTTGAGGCCCAAGCCTAAGACTTTGGCCGCCTGGGATTTGTTCTGAGCCAGTTGGTTATAAACGCTAAGGATGTGCTCCTTTTCAACTGCGGCCAGGGGTCGGAGGGTATCGCCGGTCCGACGCGCAGCCGGAACCGCGGACCGTTTGGGCTGGGTGCGCATGTGCTCGGGCAGGTGCGGTAGGTCAATGGCTTTGCCTTGGGCCAGGTTGACGGCGGATTGGAGCATGGATTTGAGTTCGCGCACATTGCCCGGCCAGCCATAGGCAATCAGCGCATCGAGCGCCGGCTCGGAGACGTGCTGCGATCCTTTGGGATAGGCGTCATACTTGGCGAGAAATGTCTCCGCCAGCAAGGCAATATCCTCCTGCCGTTCGCGCAGAGGCGGCAGATGGAGCCACCCGCCGCGGATGCGGTAGTAAAGATCTTTACGAAACGCCTTGCGCGCCATCATACGGTCCAAATCTTCGTTGGTGGCGGCGATGAAGCGCAGGTCCACCTTGACCCGCTCACTGCTGCCCACCCGGGAGAACTCGCCCTCCTGAAGCACACGCAACAGCTTGCCCTGCAACTCCAAGGGCAGATCGCCGATTTCATCCAGAAAAAGGGTGCCGTGGTGGGTGTGCTCCAGGAAACCGGTGCGCGCCGCGGCCGCGCCGGTGAAGGCTCCGCGCGCATGGCCGAAGAATTCGGCTTCGAACAGGGTGGCGGAAACAGAGGCCATGTTGATGGGTGTGAACGGAAAGCGCGCCCTGGGGCTGGCGTGGTGGATGGCCCAGGCCAGCAGCTCCTTGCCTGTGCCGCTTTCTCCGGTGATTAGAATAGGCACGCTGCTGGCGGCATGCAGTTCGGCCTCCTTGAGCAGCCGGCGCATGGTGGGCGACTGGGTGATGATGGGGGCAAAGGGGGCCGGATTGATCAGCTCCGCATGGGTCTGGCGCTTTTCCAGGTCCAGGATGTCCAGTAGCCGCTTGCGCTCTAACGCGCGCGGCAGGGTCAGGGCCAGGACATCTTTGGCCACCGGTTTGACCAGATAGTCGTAGGCCCCGCGTCGCAGACACTCCACGGCCGTGCGCGCCTCGTTGATCGCCGTGACCATGATGCACTCGGTGCCCGGACTGGTGTTCTTGATGTGATCCAGCAGGGCCATGCCATCCATCTCCGGCATGGTCATGTCGATGAGGGCTAGGTCGAAGAGCTCCCCTTGTTCGAAGGCGGCGGCCGCCTCCAGGGGATTGTCCGCCAGCCGTACGTTGGGGTAGCCCAGGTCCCGCAGCTTACCGGCCAGCAGCTCCAGGTAATCGTGATCGTCGTCGATGAGAATGATGCGGTTGCTCATTACTTGCTTTTCTTTTTAGCGGGCGTCCCGGCCTTACCGAGTCGCTTGCGTTGTTTGGTTTCAAGCTTCTTGATGCTTTCCGCCACAGGCAACTCTTCGGGCATCGTGCCGCCCAGTTCCCGAATGGTTTGCCGCACCTTTGCGCCGACTTCACGATGCGTGCGGTTGGCGGCGTCCTTGCCCTTCACCTCGTCCCTGCGCAACTTCTCCTCTGCCTGGGTTGCGCGAAACAGGTTTGCCGCAAGTTCCGTGCTGCCCATGTGATCCAAAATCTTCTGGCTCTTTTTCAAGCCTTTGCGGCGGTGAATGTCTTCCTGTTTCATCCCGCCATAAAGTCCCATGTAGCCGTGATTCTGAAAGATGGCGTAATCAATGGGTTCGATAACGCCGGCGCCCTTGGCCGCGTCTGCCAACTGAATATTATGGCGGCGCATTTCTTCACGTAATAACAGACGCCGATTCTCTTCGATATTTTTATCCGCTAATTCCTGCCGCCGCGTCTGGATGGCGAAGTAGGTTTGGCCTTGCGCAACGATTTCCTTGTTGGGATCGGCATTTTGAATAGCCAAGTAGCAGGCATATCGGGACAGAAGAACGGTTTTAACGGGCCGCTGCCCGCCTTTGCCGATCTCGATCATTTCGGTGACGTCAACGAAATGATCCTCGACGCGGTGTCCACTATTGAAACAGGCTATTTTGGCCTTTTCAATAACCCCCTCAAAGTTGCGGTAATCGCCGTAGCCGAGCACCACGGAAAAGTCGCGGCTTGACCAGAATTCCATACCTGCATCGCTGGTGCGCTTGATCCGCTCGAAAGGCGATGCATGGCCACCGACTTTTTTCGAAATTTCCCTTGCCATTATTTCTTCCCTCCGTTTTTGCCCACGCTCACCTCAACAATCGCCATCGTGTCATTGCCGAAGATGTCCACTACCTTCACGGCAATTTTGCGTCTTCCCGGTGTGCACTCGTGGAAAACACTTTTCAGTTCCAGCGACCGGTCCTTTTCCTCGCGATGGGCTACCTGGTGCCATGCCAAGGGTGCGAGGGAAGTCCTATCAGTCTGCCCGCCTCGTATTTTGTGGCGCCATTTTGGAGCATATTTCTTGGTGTACTCCAATATGGCGTATCTGTTCTTAAACGAATGATATTAAATGTAATTAAAATCCAAATATACCATTTTGGCACGGTTGTCCAGTAGCGCGCCGTGGAATCGCGTAATTCCTTTTAGGCGAGAAACACATCAATGCATTGTTATAATAACACATTCATGTTTTGATCAGGATCGTTCCAAATTGGCATATCCGTTGCTGTATAAGTGGCTCTTACAGAACTCGTTTGTGGTGCGTCGTGTAGCCAAGTTCGGCCCGCCGCCCTCCCTATCCTTAATAGATTATCCGCATGATGCGGTCAGGCAACGATTCATCCATATTTGAACAGGGGAATTTCTGATGGGATCTAAAAAAGCGTCCGATAAGAAAAAGAGTGTAGTGGGCTCCGTCATGGTGGTGGGTGGCGGCATTGCAGGTATTCAGGCCTCTTTGGATCTGGCCGATTCCGGTTACCTGGTCAAGATGGTGGAGGGCAAAACCGCCATCGGCGGCGTCATGGCCCAATTGGATAAGACCTTTCCCACCAACGACTGTTCCATGTGCGTGATTTCACCCAAACTGGTGGAGGCGGGCCGCCACTTGAACATCGATCTGTTTACCACCACCGAGGTGGAAAAGGTCGAGGGCGAGGCGGGCAACTTCAAGGTCACCCTGCTGCAAAAGCCGCGCTATATCGAGCTGGACAAGTGCACGGCCTGCGGCGAGTGCGCCAAGGTGTGCCCCATCAGCGTGCCCAACACCTTCGACGAAGGGTTGCGCGAGCGCAAGGCCGCCTTCAAGCTCTACCCCCAGGGCATGCCCAGCGCCTTTGCCATCGAAAAGCGCGGCACGGCCCCCTGCAAGGCCACCTGCCCGGCCCATGTGAGCATCCAGGGTTACATCGCCCTGATCAACGACGGCCGTTACAAAGAGGCCTTGAAGCTGTTCAAGCAGGAGCATCCCTTCCCCGGTGTGTGCGGCCGGGTGTGTCATCACCCCTGCGAGGGCCAGTGCACGCGCAACGATGTGGATCAACCCCTGGCCATCCGCGAACTGCATCGCTTCCTGGCCGACTTCGAGCGCCAGAGCGGCGAGGCGTACATTCCCAAAATCGAGGCTGAAAAACGCGACGAAAAGATCGCCGTGATCGGTTCGGGTCCGGCCGGCTTGACCGCCGCCTACTACCTGGCCCTCAAGGGCTACGCGGTGGTCATTTTTGAAAAGCTGCCCGAACCCGGCGGCATGATGCGCGTGGGCATTCCCGAATACCGGTTGCCACGCGACATTCTGGCCATGGAGATCGACACGATCCGAAAGATGGGCGTGGAGATCAAATGCAATGTCGCCTTTGGCAAAGATATTACCCTGGAGAGCCTGAAGAAAGAGGGCTTTAAAGCCTGCTTCATGGCCATCGGCCTGCACGGCGGCCGCCGTTTGGGCGTGGAGAATGAAGATGCCGCGGGCGTGCTGCAAGGGGTTGAATTTCTGCGCGATGCGGCCATGGGCAAAGAAGTCAAAATCGGCGAAGATGTCATCGTCGTGGGCGGCGGCAACGTGGCCATCGACGTAGCCCTGACCGCCAAACGCAAGGGGGCCAAGAACGTCACCCTGATCTGCCTGGAAAAGCGCGAAGAGATGCCGGCCTGGGAGCACGAGATCCGCGAAGCCTTGGAGAGCGAAATTAAGATCGTAAACAGTTTCGGTCCCAAGAGTTTTTTCATCGATAAGAATAAAAAAGTGTCGGGCATCGAGTTCAAAACCTGCACAGCCGTTTTTGACGAAAACCGGCGCTTCAGTCCGAAGTACGACGACAACGCCTGCCAGCCTTTCTTCGGCGACACGATCATCATCTCCATCGGCCAGAGCACGGACATCACCGGCCTCAAGGAGCAGAATATCACTCTGTCCCGCCCCGGCGGATTGCAAGCCGATCCCATCACTTTGCAAACCCCAATAGACTGGGTCTTTGCCGGCGGCGATGCTTTCTATGGTCCCAAGTCAGTGGTGGATGCCGTGGCCTGCGGCAAAGAGGCGGCCGAGAGCATCCATCGCTTTGTCAACGGCCTGGATCTCAAAGAGGGCCGCGAGAAGAAGTGGGAGTACGTCAAGCCTGAAACCGCCAAGGAAGCAAAGAAGAACCGCGTCACCGTGCGCTGCCTCGATCCCCAGGCCCGGGAGTGCAACTTCCTGGAAGTCTCCTACGGCTACAACGAATCCGAAGCCAAATTGGAGGCCGATCGCTGCCTCAAGTGCGGCATCTGCTCGGAATGCTACCAGTGCGTGGAGGCCTGCCTGGCCAAGGCGGTCAATCACAACATGCCACCCAAGCGCACCGTGGTGGAGGTCGGCTCGATCATTCTGGCGCCCGGCTTTACACCCTACGATCCCAGCAAGCACGAGTACTATGCCTACGCCAACCATCCCAACGTACTCACGGCCCTGGAGTTCGAGCGCGTGCTGTCGGCCTCGGGTCCCTACCAGGGCCACCTGATGCGGCCGTCGGACCACAAGGAGCCGGAGAAGATCGCCTGGTTGCAGTGCATCGGTTCGCGCGACATCAATAAATGCGACCACAGCTACTGCTCGGCGGTGTGCTGCATGTACACGGCCAAGCAGACCGTCATCGCCAAGGAGCATAGCAGTAAAAATCTGGATACCGCCGTTTTCTACATGGACATGCGTACCTACGGCAAGGATTTTGAGCGCTACTACATGCGCTGCGAAAAAGAGAAGGGCGTGCGTTTCGTGCGCTCGCGCGTGCACACCATCGATCCGGTGCAGGGCGATAACCTGCGCTTGCGATACGTCAGCGAAGAGGGCGAGGTGGTGGAAGAGATCTTTGACATGGTGGTGCTCGCGGTGGGCTTGGCGCCCAACGAGGAGGCCATCAAACTGGCCAAAACCATGGGCGTGGAACTCAACACCCACAAGTTCGCCAAGACCCGCGACTTGGCGCCCGTGGCCACCAACCGCGACGGCATCTATGTGTGCGGCGTCTTCCAGGGGCCCAAGGATATCCCCCAATCGGTCATGGAGGCATCGGCCGCGGCTTCGTCGGCCACCAAGAATCTCTCCTCGGCCCGCGGCACTTTGATCCGGGCCAAGCAGCTGCCTCCCGAGGTGGATTTCTCCGGGCAGGCCCCCCGGGTGGGTGTCTTCGTCTGCAACTGCGGCATCAACATCGGCGGCGTGGCCGATGTGCCGGCCGTGCGCGAGTACGCCAAGAGTTTGCCCCACGTGGTGCATGTGGAAGACAACCTCTTTACTTGTTCCCAGGACACCCAGGACAAGATGAAAGATGTGATCAAGGAAAAGGGCATCAACCGCGTGGTGGTGGCCTCCTGCTCGCCGCGTACTCACGAGCCGCTCTTCCAGGAGACGATTCGCGAGGCCGGCCTGAACAAATATCTCTTCGAGATGGCCAACATCCGCGACCAGAACACCTGGGTGCACATGAACAATCCCCAGAAGGCCACCGAAAAAGCCAAGGACCTGGTGCGCATGGCCGTGGCCAAGGCGGCCTACATCGAGCCGCTGCACCAGGTGAGCCTGGAGGTCAAGCATGCCGGCCTGGTAGTGGGCGGCGGTGTGGCCGGCATGGAAGCGGCCCTGGGCATCGCCGATCAAGGCTACCAGACCTACCTGGTGGAACGCTCGGACCATTTGGGCGGCAACGCCCTCTGGCTGCGGGCCACCTGGCAGGGAGAGAAGATTTCGCCCTATGTGGACGCGCTCATCGAGCGGGTCAAAGGACACGCCAATCTCCGGCTCTTCCTCAATTCGGAAGTGATTGAAACCGCCGGCATCCTGGGCAATTTTACCACCACCATCGCCAGCGCCGGCGAGACCATGACCACCACCGCCATCGAGCACGGCGTTACGGTGCTGGCCACGGGCGGCAAGGAGTATCAGCCCACCGAGTTCCTCTACGGCCAGAATCCGAACATCCTGACCCACAAGCAGATGGACGAGGCCATGACCGCCGGCGATGGGCGCATCGCGGCCGCCGACACGGCCGTCTTCATCCAGTGCGTGGGCTCGCGCATACCGGAGCGGCCGTCGTGCAGCCGCATCTGCTGCACCCACAGCGTCAAGACGGCCATCGCCCTCAAAGAGCAGAAGCCGGAGATGAACATCTTCATTCTCTACCGCGATGTTCGCACCTACGGCTTCCGCGAAGATATCTACCGCAAGGCGCGCGAAAAGGGTGTGATCTTCATCCGCTTCGGCCTGGAGGCCCCGCCCCAGGTGGTCCAGAGCAATGGCCAGATCAGCGTCACCGTCAAGGATCACATCCTGGGCCGGCCCATCGAATTGAACCCGGATCTGCTGGTTCTGGCCACGGCCGTGCTGCCCAACGAGAACAAGGATCTGTTCGAACTGTTCAAGGTGCCTATCAACGCCGAGGGGTTCCTGGTGGAAGCCCATGCCAAGCTGCGGCCCGTGGACTTTGCTTCCGAGGGTATCTTCATGG
Organism: Desulfatitalea sp.; assembly: GCA_049287895.1. Classification (GTDB taxonomy): domain Bacteria; phylum Desulfobacterota; class Desulfobacteria; order Desulfobacterales; family Desulfosarcinaceae; genus Desulfatitalea. The sequence goes on along the minus strand of JBAQGR010000743.1, from coordinate 6,970 downwards.
CCGGCCTGGCCCACTATCCCAAGTCCATCGACGAAACCATCGCCCAGGCCCAGGCCTCGGTATCGCGGGCCGCGACCATTCTGAGCAAAGAGACCATCTGGGTGGGCGGCGTGACGGCCATCGTCGATCCCGACCGCTGCGCGGTTTGTTTGACCTGTGTGCGCACCTGCCCCTACCATGTGCCCTATATCGGCCAGGAGGGACACGCGGTGATCGAAGCGGCCGGCTGCCACGGCTGCGGCTGCTGCGTGTCGGAATGCCCGGGCAAGGCCATTACCTTGAAGCACTTTACCGATCAGCAGTTGATCGCCAAGACCGCGGCGCTGTTCGCCGAGTGCGTGGCGCGATAGGCGCCGGCCCGTTCGCCCGCGGCCCGTTTGGGGGCGGCGGGCGGAGAGAGCGGGTCCTTGCTATAAACCTTAGGCTTTAAGTACTACAAATACTACCAAGAAAGGAAGAGGACATGAGCGCAACATTCGAACCCCAAATCGTCGCCTACTGCTGCAAGTACTGCGCCTATGCGGCTGGCGATCTGGCTGGGTCCATGCGGCTGAACTATCCGCCCAACGTCAAGGTGATCCAAGTGCCCTGCACCGGCCGCGTGGATATTTTGCACCTTCTAAGGGCCATTGAAGAGGGTGCCGATGCCGTCTATGTGGCGGGGTGACTGGAGGGTGAATGCCATTTCCTGGAAGGAAATCTAAAAACCCGCCGCAAAGTAGAGTATGTAAAACGCACTTTGAAAGAGATCAGCATGGAAGAGGGGCGCGTGGAGATGTTCAATCTCTCCTCGGCCCAGGGACCGCGCTTTGCAGAGATCGCCACCGAGATGACCGAGCGGGCGAAGAAGTTGGGACCGAGTCCGCTGAATCCGTGCAATTAAAAGTAAGTAGAAAGAGAAAAGTGGAAAGAAGAAAGTTAAGGGTTGGGTCGATTGGATTTTGCCGTGACCTATAAGAGATATCTTAACGCGCTGCTTTTTGATCGACCCGATGACCGGCTAACCGGCCAACGGGCTAACACAAACCGAGGTGAATCATGATTATTGCTGATCGAAAACCCCTGCCCGAGATCTTGGAGATGATTCAGGCGTACGACAACATCATGTTGGTCGGCTGCAAGGGGTGCGTGACGGTATGTAACGCGGGCGGGTTGAAGGAGGTGGAGATTTTGGCCTCTACCTTGCGCATCGCCCGCAAGAAAGAGGGCCGCCCCCTGAAGGTCGAAGAGCGTATGCTCGAGCGCCAGTGCGATCCCGAGTACATCGAGCAACTGCGAGATACGCACGATCAATACGATGCCATCTTGTCCATGGCGTGCGGGGTCGGGCCGCAATTCTTGTCCGAGGCCTATCCCCTCCAGCGCTTTTACCCCACCGTGAACACCAAGTTCATGGGCGGCGCCGTGCAGCACGGCATCTGGGAAGAGCGCTGCGCGGGCTGCGGTACCTGCATCATTCATCATTTCGATGGCCTGTGCCCCATCGCGCGTTGCTCAAAGAGCCTGCAGCACGGGCCTTGCGGCGGCAGCGCCCATGGCAAGTGTGAAATCTCCAAGGATTTGCTCTGTATCTGGGATTTGATCGTACATAAGAAAATGGAGCAGGGCCGTTTGGACGACCTGCGTAAATACCGGGCTGCCAAAGATTGGCGCACAGCCCGCGACGGCGGACCCCGCAAAAGCATTAGGGAGGAGTTGGTGCGATGAGCGATAACGGCTATAAATCCGGAAGCAACCTGGAAAAGGTCCTCAAGGCCGGTCACTTTGCCTTTACCGGCGAGTGCGGGCCGCCCAAAGGCGCCAACGTGGAGCATTTGAAAGAGAAGATGGCGCCCCTGCGAGGCATGGTGGATGCCATCAATGTCACCGATAACCAGACCGCCGTGGTGCGCATGTCCAGCAAGGCGGCCAGCACCCTGATGGTGCAGGCCGGTCTGGAGCCCAACTTTCAGATGGTGTGCCGCGATCGCAACCGCATTGCCATGCAGAGCGATATCCTGGGCGTCTCGGCCCTGGGGATTCGCAACATGCTCTGCTTGTCGGGCGATCATCAATTGTTCGGCAACCATCCCGAAGCCAAGAATGTATACGATCTGGACAGCATGCAGCTTATCGCCCTGGTCAAGAAGATGCGCGACGAGGGCAAGTTTCTCAACGGCGAAGATATCGACGGACCCCCCAAGCTGTTCATCGGCGCGGCTGCCAACCCCTTTGCCGACCCCGCCGAATACCGCGTCCACCGCATGGCCATCAAGATCGACGCGGGCGCCGATTTCATCCAGACCCAGTGCATCTACAACATGCCGCGTTTCCGCGAGTTCATGAAGCGGGCCGTGGATATGGGGTTGACCGAAAGGGCTTATCTCCTGGCGGGCGTCACCCCCATGAAGAGCGCCGGTATGGCCAAGTACATGGCCAAGTCGGTGCCGGGCATGGATGTGCCCGAAGATGTGATCAAGCGCATCGAGGGTGCCGGCAAGGGCAAGATGGCCGAAGAGGGCATCAAGTTCGCCATTGAGCAGATCCAGGAGTTCAAGGAGATGAAGGGCGTGGCCGGCGTCCATCTGATGGCCATCGAATGGGAGCACAAGGTGCCCGAGATCGCCGAGCGGGCCGGGATGCTGCCCAGGCCGAAAGTCGAGTAGCGGTCTCTCGCCAATACGAATAATACTTTCCCCGGCAACCCAATGGGTCGCGTTCCGGCCCTGTTTTCATCGGCCGGAACGCCAACCCTCCGCCCCAGCAGGGAAGAGATCCCCATGAGTGTTAAAAAAAAGATTCTGGTGGTGGACGACGAACCCGATTACTGCGCGCTGGTTCGCCGGATATTGGAGCGCGCCGGCTACGAGGTGGAGGTAGCCTACGACGGCCGCGAGTGTCTGGAAAAGGTGCGCGCCAATCCACCCGACGCCATCATGCTGGACATTGTGATGCCCGAGATCGACGGCCTCGCCGTGTGCCAGACGCTCAAGGCGGACGATAATTACTGCCATATTCCCATCATGATTCTCTCCGCCGAATCTTCCTGCGTTACTTCTACCCGCTTTTCCCGGAATCGGGCCATGTACAGCCCGGCGGACGACTTTCTGCCCAAGCCCGCCTCGGCCGAAGAGATCACCCGCAGCTTAAAAATGCTGTTGGAGCGATAATCCACTATGGCCACTCAAAGGGCTTACGCCTTGCGCATGATGCCCGGTTTCTGCTAAGGCCTTAGCATTTCCGGCATTCATCGGCGCACCGACGACACTCTGATGGGACCGGTGCAAACCATAGGAGGCCCCGCATGCCTTCACCTGCTGGGGAGCACGAGCATCCCAAAGAACAGCGCTTTACGGTCACCCAGGTGGGCCGCTATGTCCTGGGGCTATCTTTTTTACGCAACATTTTGCTGGCTTGCCTGGCGGTGGCCGCTCTGTTTCCACTCTATCACGGGTTTGTGTTGACACCGGCCTATCGCCACCTACTTACCCGCCTCAGTGAAGACGAGGCCCGGCGCACGGCCGTTCACCTCATGCGCACCCTGAGTATCGGCACTCAGCCTCTGGATGCGGCCGCCCTGCGGCCGGAGGTGCTGGCGTCGGTGGCCCATCTCAAGGACGATTTCCGGCTGGAAAAACTCAAGATTTTCGATCCTTCGGGCCGGGTGCTATTTTCCACCGAGCCCGGCGAGCTGAACACGCTGAACCGCAATCCCTATTTCATCGAAAAGGTGGCCAAAGGCGAGATTTACTCCCACCTGGTGGTCAAGGGCGGCCGGAGTATGGAAAACCAGCCGATCAACCAGGATGTGGTGGAGATTTACATTCCGATCCTATTCGATCAGGCTTTTTTGGGTGCCTTTGAAATCTACTACGACATCACGGCGGCGCGCACCCATCTGTTCGGCCTGGTGCGGCGCAGCAGCCTGGCATTGATGTTCATCGCCCTGAGCATGATTGTCATCGTGGGCGCGGTTCTCTTTAAGGCGGCCAAGGCCATGATGGCCCATCAGGCTGTAGACGACGCCCTGCGGAGCGCCCATGCCGATCTGGAAAAACGCGTGGACGAGCGCACCGCCGATCTGATCTACTCCAACAAAGATCTTCAACTTGAAATCCTCGAACGGCGCCAGGCCGAAGAGGCATTGCGCTCCAGCGAGGCGCGTTTCCGCCGGCTGATCGAAACCATGCCCCACGGCATCCGCGAAATCGATACGGTGGGCACCATCACTTTCGTCAACCCGGCCCATGCCAAAATCTACGGGTATAGCGAACCAGAGCTGACCGGCCGATCGATGTTCGATCTGACGGCGCACACAAAAGATCGGCAACAGCTCGAGGAGCACTTGGCCTACCTGGTGGACCATCAGCCGCGTCCCAGCCCCTGGTACACCAAAGACCGTACCAAGGATGGACACATCATCGAAACCCAGGTGGATTGGAGCTACAAACGCGATGCGAATGGCCGCATCGAAGGGTTGACCACCGTCATTTCCGATATCACCCACCGCAAGCAGGCCGAAAAGGCCCTGCTGGACAACATCAAGTTCATGAACACGCTGCTCGATACGATCCCCAATCCGGTCTTTTTCAAGGATGACGAGGGGGTGTTTCTAGGGTGCAACACCGCTTACAGCCAAACCGTGGGCATATCCAAAGAGGCGCTGCTGGGCCAACGGCTGATCGATTTGACGGAGCTGCCCTTCAGGGCCATGGCGCCCGAGTACCATCGCCAGGATTTGATACTGATCCAATCGCCCGGCATCCAGATCCATGAGCAGCAGGTGGTGGCGGCCGATGGCCAGACAAAGGATTTCATGCTCTTCAAAGCCACCTTCCGGGACGCCGACGGCCAGGTGGCTGGATTAGTGGGCATCATGCTCGACATCACCGCCCGCAAACAAGTTGAAAAGGAGCTCAAGGAGAGCAAGGACCTCTTCGACGCCTTTATGCGCCATATGCCCGGATTGGCCTTCATGAAAGATCTCCAAGGCCGCTACCTGTTTGTCAACCACGCCTTCTCCCGATTCACAGGCACCTCGCCCCAGGCGCCCATCGGTTTGCGCGACGAGCAGTTGTGGGACCCCCAGACCGCGCAACAGCTCCAGGCCAACGATCAGGCCGTGCGCCAAAGCACGGCGGCCGACAGCTGCATGGAAACCATTCACCTGCCCGATCGCCAGGAGCGCTATCTGCTTACCACCCGTTTTCCTATTTTCCAGGACAACGCCTTGGCGGCCCTTGGAGGCGTGGCCATCGACATCACCGAGCGCAACGACGCCGAACAACGCCGCCAGCAACTGGAGCGCCAATTGCAACAGGCCCAGAAAATGGAGGCCCTGGGCACCCTGGCCGGCGGGATCGCCCATGATTTCAACAATATTCTGGCCGGCATCATCGGTTATACCCAGATCGCCATGGCCGAAATTAAAAAGGAGTCCGCCCTTTACGGCTACTTGAAGCGGGTGCTGGCGGCCGGCGAGCGGGCCGGCGAACTGGTCAAACAGATCCTTACCTTCAGCCGCCAGAGCGAGATCGAGCCGACCCCTGTGCAAATCAAAACCATCGTCAAGGAGGTGCTCAAGCTGGTGCGCGCCACCTTGCCGGTGACCATCGAAATGGTGCAGCAGATCAAAAGCGCTGCCACCGTGATGGCCGATCCGGTGCAGATTCATCAGGTGATGATGAACCTGTGCGCCAACGCCGGTTATGCCATGCGAACCCAGGGGGGGCGGCTGACCGTCTCTCTGGACGATGCAACCCTGGACGAGAGCTTTACGCGCCAATACACCAACCTCAAGCCCGGCCCCTATCTCAAACTCTCCGTGGCCGACACCGGGAATGGCATTGCCGCCGAGCATATCCAGCGCATCTTTGACCCATTTTTTACCACCAAGCCCAAAGGGGAGGGCACGGGCATGGGGCTCTCGGTGGTGCACGGTATCGTCTCCAGCCTGGGTGGGGTGGTGACCGTTGAGAGCACTCCGGGCCAGGGCACGCGCTTTGACGTCTACCTGCCGGCCCTGCAGGGCTTGCCGGCGCCCAAGGTTGCCAAGGCGGATGCCATGCCGGTGGGCACCGAGCGCATTCTGTTCGTGGATGACGAGCGCTTTCAAAGCGACATGCTCAAGCACATGCTAGGGCTGTTGGGCTACAAGGTGCAAACCTCCAACCGCGGCTCCGAAGCGTTGGCGCTGCTCGATGCGGAGCCCGCGCCCTTCGATCTGGTGATCACCGACATGGTGATGCCCGAGATGACCGGCGATGAGCTCTCCCGGCGGATTTTGCAGCGCTGGCCCGACATGCCCATCATCATGTGCACCGGCTACAGCGAGAACATCACCGAGGAGCGCGCCAGGGCGCTGGGTATCCGGGCCTTTGTGCTCAAGCCGATTTCGATGGAAAACCTGGCCAAATTGATCCGGCAGATTCTCGATAAGAAGGATGACGGCATGGATCTGAAAGGTGAAGGGTGAAGACCTCCTTGGGAATATAGGGTTGCCGTGGCAACAATGTCCGGCTAACATTCAAATACGCGCCATCGCGATCCAGGTTTGAGTCCCACGGCACGGCAACTTTTGGAGGCTGAAATGGCCACATATTCAAAGGCAAACGCCCCGCGGTTTATCTTTAAGGTCGGTGCCACCGAGTTGATGGTAGCGGCCTTCCGGTGCGAAGAAAAAATATCGACGCCCTTTTTTTCGGACCTGAAGCTGGCCTCGGAAAATGAAATTCACTTCGATGACATGGTCGGAAAAGTCGGCGTCTTGACCATCGAAAGCAGCGACAGCGACCGCCATCTGCACGGCATCGTCCACCGGTTCGCCCAAAGCGGGACGAATGGCCGCTTTTTTCTCTACGAGGCGACGATCGTACCCCAGTTCCAATTGCTTTCCCTGGAGCAGGATTGCCGGATTTTTCAAGATATGAGCGTGCCCGATATCGTCAAAGAGATCCTGCAAGACAGCGGCATCACCGGCGACCTGTTCGAC
>JBAQGR010000742.1:0-2855 GCA_049287895.1 Desulfatitalea sp. | reverse complement strand
GGCCGGCCTCGTATTGGTTACGCGATAGCTGAAACGCCTGGGACGCGGCCTGAGTGGCGACCACCAGGGCATCGCGGCGCAGCTGCTCACCCACATAGGCGGTCAGCGCGTTTTCAGCCTCTTCCAGGGCGCCTAGAACCGTGGCCTGATACTGCTTGAGGGCTTGCTCCTGGAGGGCCGATTGGACTTCGATATTCCGGCGGATGGCGCCGCCGTCGAACAGCCGCCATTGAATGTCGGGGCCGTAGCGCCAGGTCCGGCTGCCGCTCTTCAGAAGATCGCCGGACGACAAGGACTCGTAGCCGATGGACCCCATCAGGCTGAATTTGGGATAGAGATCGGCCTTGGCCACGCCGATGCGTGCTGTCTGGGCCGCCAGTTGCCGTTCGGCCTGGCGCACATCGGGCCGGTGGCGCAGGGTTTCGGCCGGTACCCCCACCGCCACGCCTATGGGCGGGACGGGGATAGGCGCCACCGGGGTCAGCTCGGCATGCACGCTGCCGGGGGGCCCTCCCAGAAGCACGGCCAGGCGATTCATGGCGCTCTCCAGTCCTGTCCTCAAGGTAGGAATCTGGGCCTGGGTGCTGGCCAGGGTGTAGCGCGCGCTTTCGACGGCCAACTCATCGCTCAAGCCGGCCTCATAGCGTGAGCGGGTCAACTGGTAGGTATCCTCCTGGGCCTTGAGATTGTCCTCCGATACCGTGATGCGCGCTTGCAAGGTGCGCACATCGATGTAGTTCAAGGCCGTTTCGGCCAGCAGGCTCACCAGGGTGTTGCTCAAGTTCTCCTGGCTGGCGGCCAGATCGGCATCGGCTGCTTCCACCGATCGGCGCACGCCGCCGAAAATGTCCAACTCCCAGCCGGCGTCCAGGCCGGCCGAGTAGAGTTCGCTCTCCCGGCCCGAGCCGCTGTTTTCGCTGCTCTTACTTTTGGTATACGAACCGCTGGCATCCACACTGGGAAAATAGCCGGCCTTGCTGATGCCCCGGCGGGCGCGTGCTTCCCGGACTCTGGCCTGGGCAGTTTGCAGGTCCAGGTTGCCGGCCACGGCGCGGTCAATAAGAGTGGAGAGCACGGGATCGTTCAGCGTGCTCCACCAGCGGGCCAGGGCTTCGGGTGCTGCCGGCGCCGGCTGCAAACCGTTGTCCATCGTGCTGTGCCAGGTTGCGGGCGCCTCGGTGTCAGGGCGCACATAGTCGGGTCCCACGGCCGGGCATCCACAGAGAAGCGCCGGGGCCAGTAGCAGCAAAATAAGTGTGATCGCTTTTCGGTTCATCACGTTCCTCGCCCTCGCGGGATTCCTCTGTGATCTGATGCGGATGGCTGTGTAAAAAGTCCAAGAGCACTTATCGCAATGTTGAACCCTTGAGACGATGTTTGATCGGTTTTTGTTTACTAAGGATTTAGAATTCCCAATCAATTATTGGATGCTCACTTTGAGCAGCACATCCCCACGGCTGCCGTCGGGTTTCGTACGGCCCTGGCCTTTGAGGCGCAACACCTGGTCCGCGCCGATGCCCGGAGGGATGATAACGCGATAGATGCGCCGTTGCAACCCGGCGGCGATGCTGACCAGCTTGCGCGCGCCCACCAGGGCCTCGTAGGACGAGACGGCGATATCGGCGTAGATGTCGTCGGCATCGGCGGACGGCGCCATGGGCCGGGCCACCTGCAACCGGTGGGAATACTTTTTCGCTGTGATCGGCCGCATGCGCGCGGTCAGCCCGGTGGACGGCAGGCGATCGAAGAGTTTGAGGAAGAGCATGCCGAAGAGAAACCCGCCGATATGGGCCCACCAGGCAATGCCGCCGCCCGCGCCCGAGGCGGCGGTGGCGCTGAGAAATTGCAGCAGGAACCAGATCCCCAGGAAGAAGAAGGCCGGGATTTCCACGAACCACGGGATGATGATGATCGGTATGAGCGTCAGGATCTTGGAGGTGGGGTGCAGGAGAATGTAGGCGCCCATCACCCCGGCGATGGCGCCGCTGGCGCCGATGGTGGGTGCCGTGGAATGGGCGTTGAGCAGTACATGCGAGATCCCGGAGGCGACACCGCAGAGCAAGTAGAAGAAAAGGTAGCGTACCGGTCCCAGGCGGTCTTCCACATTGTCGCCGAAGATATAGAGTGACCACATATTGCCCAGGATGTGCAGGAAACCGCCGTGCAGGAACATGAAAGAGACCCATGAGAAGGCCTGCTGACCTAAGGTGAAGTGCCGGGCCAACTGATCCACGGTGTAGCGGGCCGGCACCAGGCCGTAGGTGAAGATGAAACGATCGCCGGCCGGGCCCTGGGCCATCTCCAGGAGGAAAACCATCACGTTGACTGCGATGAGCGCGGTGTTGACCACAGGGAAGTTTTTCGAAGGAGTGGCGTCGCGGATAGGGAACATATTTCTATGTTATTCTCATACTTAGATCCACCGCCCGGGCCGAATGGGTCAAGGCGCCCACCGAGATCAGGTCCACGCCCGTGGCGGCCAGGGTTTGCAGATTGGCGGCGGTCACGCCACCGGAGACCTCCACCAGCGCTCTTTTATCGATCAGTCGGGTGGCCTCCTCGATGGCGGCCAGATCCATGTTGTCCAGCATGATCACTTCGACGCCCGCGGCCAGGGATTCGCGCACCTCGTCCTGGGTGGCGGCCTCCACTTCGATTTTGGTCAGGTGGGAGACCTGGGAACGGATGCGCGCCACGGCCGCGGTGATGCCGCCGCAGGCGGCAATATGATTGTCTTTGATCAGGACCGCGTCGAACAACCCCATGCGATGGTTGGTGGCGCCGCCCACACGCACGGCGTATTTTTCAAGGACGCGCCAGCCGGGCGTGGTTTTGCGCGTGTCCACCAGGCGCAC
>JBAQGR010000741.1:0-4905 GCA_049287895.1 Desulfatitalea sp. | reverse complement strand
TCATCTCCGCCCATAACCCCGAGCATATCGAAACTCTGCGGAATAAAATTCTTCAGCTCTTCGAAGCCAATACGGTCCAAACCACGATGCTGATCCCGTACGACAAGGGTCATCTTTTGGGGCAGTTGAGAACCAAGGCCAGCATCACGAATGAAGCCTACAGTGAAACAGGAACGGAAGTGACCTTCAAGACGTTCCCGGAAACCTTAGCCTGGTTGCAAAGAATGCTGGCGTAAAAAAGGCTTCGTGTGCCTAGCGCATCCGAGCCATCACGCGAATTTCCACCCGCGCGCCCGGGACGGCCAGTTCGGTAATCCCGATGGCGGTCCAGGCCGGCCAGGGTTCGCGCAATACTTCGTCCCGGATTTTCATGAAGGCGTGGATATGCTGGTGCAACTGGACGTGATAGCTGGTGTACTCGATAATATCCTCGAACCCCAGGCCGGCTTCCTTCAGCACCACGCCCACGGCGGCCCAGGCATTGCGAAACTCTTCTTCGGGCGTTTCGGGAACCGTGTGATCCGGCTTGGTCCCGATCTGCCCGGAGCATACCAATAAGTCGCCGCTTTTGACGGCCTGTGAAAAATGAAAGTGCTTGTACGCGGATTTGCCGGATTCGGGAACGATGGTTTCGATGGTCATTTTTTCTGCTTCCCCTCCTATTTCGCCACGGGCGATGACGTAAAGTCGGCGGAAGAACCCGCCGTTAAACAAGCCGCACATAAATGCGATTCGTGTCGGCAAAACCTATTTTCACCAGGCGCGACCGTCTTTCGGTGACCCGGCGCAAACTTAGGTTGGCGTCTGGAACTTGGCTCCTTAGGCAACTGAGCGCTATGCCACACGGCAACAATCCATACGACATTACCCTTGGCATTATAAAAAAAATCGGTAAGGCGGTGTAATCACTTCACGGCAAAGAAGCTCCGGAAATTCCGGAATAATTCTTCCGGACTCAGGAAGCCTTTCAAGCCGTCGCAATGTTTTCATGTGTGGATGCGGGTGCGGCGGTCGGCCGCACCCGCATCCCAAGAGGCCACTATTCGAATCGATTGGCCCAGATGACGCCCTCGCTTTCCCAGACGGCGATGGCGCTTCCATTGGCGCTCATGGCCAACTGCACCGAAGTGGCCGGGGCGGTGCCAATCCGCTGGGCCTCTTCCCAGGCCGCCCCGTCCAGGCGGCTGGCCCAGACCTCCCCGGCATCGCTGCCGTCGGCTTTAAGCCAGACTGCAATGGCGTTTCCGGCGGTATCCATGGCGATTCGAGGGGAACTGGCAGGGGACGGATCTCCGGAAATCTTTACGGCAGCGCCCCAACTCAGGCCGTCGAAGCGGCTGGCCCAGACAGCGTCATCCTGGATCCAGACGATGACGGCCTTGCCCTCCCCGTTCATGGCCAGTTCCAAGGAATCGGCGGGGCCGTCTGCGATCAATTCGGCCTGACCCCAATCCCCGTCCACAAAGCGGTTTTGCCAGATCGAGCGGTTTCCGGTATTGTCCCCCACAAGCCATACAGCAAGGGCGTTGCCCTTGGCATCCATGGCAAGCTGGGGAGACCAGGACCATAAAGGCTGATCGCGAGTTTCAATGGCTTCAGCCGTGCCCCAGGAGCTGCCGTCGAAACGGTTTGCCGCTATAAATGTCCAGGTGTATTCTCCAGAGTAAAAACCCTCAAACTGCTTCCATACCACGAGGGCGTTATCCGCCGAACCCATGGCAATTTGGGGATTCATGGCAGCTTCATCGACCTCGAAATGATTCTGGAGCAACTCGATCGGGCCCCAGTCAGTCTCATCGAAGCGGACGGCCCAGATATTGATTTCGTGATACATACCCCATGGGTTATCCCACGCTTCTTGCTGCCATACAGCGAATGCGCGGCCCTTTGCATCCATGGCGATTTGGGGATGAAATGCATCGCCAGTAAATTCTGTTTCAAAAAGTTTTGCCGTTCCCCAGGCGGCGCCATCAAAGCGGTTGGCCCAGACAATCGTCACGGGAGATTCGGAGTCCTCCCTGGCTAGGAGCCAGATCGCTATCGCTTTTCCTGTGGGGTCCATTGCGATCTTAGGATCTGTCAGCCATAGCCACGGCGGCGGGGGAAAAGGGGGTGATGGCAGCGCCCACTCGGGGCTGATCGGCTCCGCAGCCCCCCAGGATGCCTTGACATAACGGCTGGCCCAGATGCGATTCTCCGCACGTTGCCAAATAGCCATTGCTCCACCGTCCGCGTCCATGGCGACCTGGGGATTATGATCACTGCCGGAATCAGCGTCGATCATCTCCTCCGAACGCCAAGCGCGCCTCTGGACGATGACCTTCCACTTCATACCGCCCGTGATCTGCGGCGGCCAGCCCCCGACGCCGCCCCTGAGCGCCAGCACGGCCAGCGTGTGGATCGCCGGTCTATCTCCGGCCAGCCCTTCGGCCGCATAGGTGAAGGTCCCTTGATTTTCTGCAACCTTCTCGCCGTCCAGGTACCAGTCCAATCGGACCCGGGGATCGTTGCTCGCGGCTGCAAACACCTGCTGCTGCCCTTGCTTGAGGCAGACGACCTTTTGCCTGGGCGAAAAATCCGAGAGGCAGGCGGATAAGATCAGCGCCAGCCCTGTCCAAAGAACGCTTCTGAATAGTCCCTTCATGACTTCCCCCTTTTCTTGGTGGTTGGGCACGGTCCGCCATCGCCGCGCAAGGCCTGAGCATCTTGGATTTGAGGCGTCGATCAGGGGCAGATCGGAACTCTTGGTCGTCGAGGTCGGTTCAGCCAACGTAAAGATCACGAAGCGCTGCCAGGGCATTACCATGCAGGGGGAGTGGCATACTGATGGACAGAGGGTTTCAGGTGGCCGGCGTTTGGACCGTGCTTGCATGGAAAGACGGCGGCTTGCCGTCGGTCAGATCAGTGCAGAATGCGTATCGCATGAGGTGATGACATGGATGTTCTGAATGACTTAACCTACATGAAGCATTTATGAAAAAGCAAACTCTTTTTAAACCGACCGATCTTGGAGACTATAGAACCGGACCATGACCTTAACTTGCTGTGTGCGCATTGGCCCCGAATGAATGCTGTCCAGCCAGAATCGCTGACTGAAAGAGGGTGAGTTGACTTCGCCCTGGGATTCAGTTTTGCTCCGGCAGGGGTCAGCCCAATCAAGATCGGAAGGAGAAATGGGGGGGGCGATGGGGACGTCCATAAAGTTATAAATTTGTCTAATATTTTTATCACCGTCTTCCTTCGCCACACCCCAAAGGTGTCCCATCTGGTTTGATCCCCCGCCCGCCGCTATTGTGGTTGTCTAAAAGTGCGTGGATGCGAGGTTTCGGTCGATGGAAAAAAGCGCGGTTCACGCTGGATTCAATCTCTGCAAACCGCCGTTTGACCAGACTTTATTGGCAAGCTACTTGAGAAATTTATAAATTTATGGACGTCCCCATGCATGACCCGTCCCCATGCATGACCTTGCGGCAGGCATACCCCTGGCTGCGCGGATTCTCCTTATCCGGACGCACCTTGACCATGCGGTCGTTCTCCACGAGGATCTCCAGCCCGCAATTCTGGGCACACAATACGCATCCGGTCTTTTGCCATATGGTCATGAACGCACTCCTCTCCAATAAAATTTCCACCCTTGCCAAAACCAACACCATGTGCCAGAAAAAGGAAAGTGGCATAAATGCCAAATAGCGGTCCAAAACGGCCATGACTTAGGAAGGTGCAACGTAGATGGCACAAATTACATTTATTGCGCTGGAAGGGTGCTTTTTCTCGGGCATCAGCAATCTGATCGATGCTTTCTGGATTGCCAATGCCTGGCACGGCGCCTTGTGCGCGACCGCGGAGCGGCCGCTGTTCGAAACCCGGATCGTCACGGCCGACGGCCGGCCGGTCCGCGCCGTGGGCAACGTTCAGGTTCAGCCGGACGGCGCCATGGCGGCGGCGGACAACGCGGATGTGATCGTGATCCCGGCCTGTTCGTCCCTGCCGCAGCGCACCGCGCCCGGTATCGACGCCATTCTGGAGTGGCTGGTGGTTCAGCACGAGCGCAACATCACCCTGGCCGCCGCCTGCACCGGCACCTTCATGCTGGCCGAGGCCGGGCTGCTGGACGGCCGGCCGGCCACCACCAACTGGCAATTTGCCCGGCAGTTCCAGCGCCGCTATCCCAAGGTGCACCTGCACATGGACCGCATCTTGACCGAAGCGGACGGCATCCTCTGCGCCGGGGCCACCTCGGCCGTCATGCACCTGGGCCTGCACCTGATCCGGCGTTTCGGTTCCGACGATCTGGCGGCCGTGTGCGCCAAGGCCTTCCTGGTGGACCCCAACCGTAGCAGTCAGGCCCCTTACGCGATCTTCCGACCGCGCAAGAACCACGGGGACGAAGAGATCCTGCGGGCCCAGCAGTGGATGGAAGCGCACTATGGAAGTAATGTCGCTATCGATGAGGTGGCCCGCCAGGTCGGGATCAGTCCGCGGCACTTCAAGCGCCGCTTCCGCAAGGCCACCGGCGAAGCGCCTCTGGGCTACCTGCAAAATGTGCGCATCGAGGCCGCCAAGCAAAAGCTGGAGAACACCCAGGAGAATGTCAACGAAATCACCTATCGCATCGGCTATGAAGACAGCAGTACGTTCCGCAGGCTTTTCAAGAAGCATACCGGCATCTCGCCGCGCGAGTACCGCGACAAGTTTTGCGGCCTGAAGGCCCAATCATTCCATAACCCATAGACAAAGAAAGCGATCCCATGACCCACGTCGTCATCAACTTCGAACTGCCGGACCCCCTGCTGCACCAAATGCAGAAGAACTACCCGCAACTCTCTATCGTGCGTTGCACGGACAAGCAGGCGCTCTTTGAACAACTGCCCCAGGCGCAAATCCTGATGACCTTTTTCCAGTGCA
>JBAQGR010000740.1:0-2739 GCA_049287895.1 Desulfatitalea sp. | reverse complement strand
TTTGTTGGTGTAATAGGTGTTTTTGCGGATGGTTTCGGGAAATCGGGTCTGGGGCGGCGCGGACGCGCAGGCCAGGCATAGAAGAGTCAGGATCACGATGATTACGTATCGATGGGGACGCATGCTCCATTCATACACAACAAGCGCCGTTGGAGTCAAAACATCATTGCCAAAACGGCCGTGCCTCTCAGCCGGCTCTGCCGAATCCGGTGCGCAGCAGCGAGTCCCGGCTGATCATTCCCTTGAAGCGGCCTTCGTCGTCCACCACGGGTAGCCGTTTGAGGTCCTTTTGGGCCATCAGGGCAATGGCTTCTTCGACCGTATGGCCCTCCCGGACCGTGATCAGGTCCGTGCGCATGACCTGCGCGGCACGCGTTGCAGCAATGGCGCGCGCGAAATTCCCGCGGCCGGCGTCCGGACGGAAACCGCTTTTGACTTTGGCCAGCAGGCCCCAGATGCCTTCCTGATCCTGTTTGAAATAGCGCAGCAGGTCGCGGTCCGAGATCACTCCCAGCAGCTTGCCCTGCGTATCGACCACGGCCACCCGCTGAATGTCGTTGTGGTCGATGATGCGGATCACTTCGTCGATGGGGGTATCGGGCGTCACGGTGTGGGTATCGCGGCGCGCGATGTCCGCCACGCTGCGCAGATGGGCCACCTCAATTTTTTGGGTTCGGAAAGCACTCCAGTCGGGCGCTTCGCGCATCACCGTGCGGAAGATATCGAGCCGTGAAAGCATGCCGGTCAACCGTCCACTTTCGTCCACCACCGGCAACCGCTTGACCTGCCTGGCCAGCATCAGATCCACGGCCTCGGCCAACGGCCGGTCCGCGGCAATGGTAACGGCCGGCGTGGTCATGGCTGAGTCGGTGCGTCGGGTGGCCAACTGGTTCAAGACGGCCTCCAGACGATCTTTCGCCGATTCGGCCAGCAACCCCAGGCGCAATGGCATCTGGCCCTTTTGGACCAAGTCCCCTTGGGTGATCACGCCGATGGGCCGACCATTTTCGTCCACCACCGGCAGCCCCGTGAAGATCGATCCGAGCAGCATGCGGGCCGCATCGCTGAGGGGAGTGTCGGCGGTAACGCGTTGGGGGTTGGCGCTCATGGCGTCCCGGACCCTGAACTGGCGTGGGAAAAAAGCGTTGCGCGCCCGATGGCCCACCACCTGCAAGTCGTGCAGGGCCACGATGCCGTCGCTGACCAGGCCATCCAGCCCGGCCAATACGCGCTCGCTTTCCGCGGCCGGCAGCACGATATAGATGCGGATCGGCAGGTTGTAGGCCAGTATTTCCAAGCGCCCGGTGGCCACCTCGCCGCTTTCGTAACATCCGGCGATACCCTTGGTGACCACGCAGCGCGCTGCGATCTTCAACTCGCGGATGAATGCGATCACGGCTTCGGCCACCGGCTTGCCCTGGCAGCGCGTCTCTTCGCTGGTGAAGATTTCGATGGCTTTGTACGGTAGCATAATTTTTACCTATTGAGGCTGCCCAGCCACATGCCGAAAAAGGTGAGGGCCAGGCCGGCGACGTTGTTGATCAGAATATTGACGACCGGCTGGAGCAGCAGGCCCGCCCGGCCGGCGTTGACCGTTTCCAGGGAGAACGAAGAAAAGGTGGTCAAGGCGCCCAGGTAGCCGGTGATCAAAAACAGGAGCATCTCCGGGGTCAGCAAACGAACGCGATCGGCCAGGGCAAAGAGCAGGCCGATCAAAAAGCACCCCACCAGGTTCACCGTCAGGGTTCCCCAGGGAAAGCCCGGACCCCAGAGCTTTACCGCCAGCAACCCGACAGCGTAACGGCTCGCGGCCCCCAGGCTGCCGCCGCACATGACCAATAGCAATTTGTACGCTGTCATCATCCCTTAAACTCCTCGGGTCGTCGCAACCTGGGAAGTACTCCCGTTATATCCAGATTCAACCCAATCGCGCCCGCCTTTCAGGCACAATAACCGCACGGCAGTTGCAACTCAAGACCCTTTTTAGACGATTCGATTCAATCCGTGTTCTGGAGGAGCTCGGTTTCGGAATGAATCGCCGCAAACGGTTCGATGGCGCTGCGTACCACCTCCGTGAATTGGGAAAACATCGCTGTTTGGGAGCGCCTGCCTTCCGGCGAAAGATCCCTGAACAGCATGGCGCGCAGACCGCGGCTGATCTCCATTTGAACCCCCATGCCCCGGCCGCACAGGTTACAGATATTTTTATGATTGGTGGCCCTGAAAGGCCGTTCCTGACAGTCCATGGCCTGAAAACCCGAATTGCGGAGTGCTTGTTGAATCCGATCCCTCAATTCAACATCCAATCCACCCAAATGGACCACAGGTTCGGCGACTGCGCTGCCGTGGATGGAGATGATGATGTCCGAGCGACAGACCATCTCAATGGCCGTGGGTTCGTCAAAGCGCGCGCTGGTGATGTGCAGGGCCAGGTTCCCAGCGCTCTTGATGCCTTCGAAGGAGTAGAAAGAGTGCTCTCCACCGGCGATGGCATCGGCGAGGCAAGTGGTTCCGGGCTCGATCTCGCCGCCGTGAATGCTGAGGATGGCGACGGTGGAGCTTCCCTTGCGCAAGCGGATGCGGTAGTCAATGCCCTGGCGTTCGCGGACTTTGAGGCTTTCGAAGCTTGTGTATTGGTCCATTCGCTTCATAACCTCTGTATCAATGCCGTTTCCTTAACAGGTCGTTTTGTACTCATAAAAGAATCGAGCTTGTTTCACCCTATGACGTCGTGGGTAC
>JBAQGR010000739.1:0-1833 GCA_049287895.1 Desulfatitalea sp. | reverse complement strand
GCGATCCATTACGAACGGGATGGAGTTGCTCCGTTTAACCTGGCCGGCTGGCACCGTGATGGTGTCCGAACTCCATGTGGATTCCGAACGATTGTCGAAAGTTACCCGTTTCCAGGTGCTATTGACGACATTGCCTTGCGCACCGCTTGAATCCTTCTCGGCGATGGAGACCTTGCGAATGATATAACTGCTTGAACCGCGACCCTGGAAACCGAGCACAATATTATTTCCATTAATCTGAAGGGACTCGCTGTTCACGAGCGCCCGCACGCACCACAGTGCGGTTGAGTCGGACCAGGTAGTGTCGCCGGTTTGGGAGTTGGCGCTCCAGGAGACCATGCCCAATTTCGCCGGCTGACTTACATTGCCGGGGATAGGCGTCGGCGTGGGCGTCGGATTGGGTGTCGGGGTGGGGCTTGAGCCATCAGGCGTCCCCTCCCAGATCTCCATGTCATCTATATAATTGATGCAACTCGAGTTGGATGTACCGATATTGGATGGGAGATAGAACTGATTGAAAGCGATGTCCGATCTGTTGCGAAAGCCCACGGCAGTGTTATGAATTTTACGCACCCCGTCAAAACTGACTTCCATCAAACCGTTGTTTTGCCCGGGTGTGTTGTAGATGTAGTGGATTTCAATAAGCATCCACCGCCCTTTATTATACGATTGGCCACTGCCGGGGAAGCCGGCATTGCTCAATGATGCGCTGCCGTAGTGCAATCCACCCAGTCCCAACGGCTCTGTCCCCAGATTTTCACTAAACCACAACTCGCTTTGCAATTCTTGACTTGGTGTTCTCAATCTGGCGTATTTGACCCCTGTTCCCGAGGCCCAGGAGGTACTGGTATACCAACGGTATCTAATTGTTATTTCATTATATTCAAGCATAGTTGCCATGTCGAGGTCTTTTCTGAGCATGGCCGTACCTGAATGTGTTACTCGGACGGAACGGCTGCCGCTATAAGCAACGTCTGATGAAATCTGCGCATTTACAGCTGTATATCCGCTGAGACTTGCCGATTCATAATTATCAAAGAATAGCCTCTCACCGGCAGATGCAGTCGATGCAATTAACATAACAATTATTGCACTTATGAAAATCTGGATTTTTTTTCGTACCATTGAAATTTGCCCCCTTTTAACCGAGTAGTACCCAATTTGTGTTACGCAACTCGGAATTATCTTTGCAATATGGGTGCCACACTCATTATTCAATGAATAATAGCACGCTTCGAAGAAACTGTTTCATTTCGAATAAGGGTTCGTGTTACCAAAAAGGCACGCCCACTCGCACTGAGATGCCAGGCCTTGCGATATACTGACCCTGGTGGCACGAAAATATAATTATTGGGGCTTGGGTGAGATCGTGTCCATCCATTTCTGGATGGACACGAGCATTTGAACGAGCATTTGAATAGATTAGGTGATACGCTTCCGCAGTCCGTTTTCCGGTGTTACCTTTTTAGATGAAATTTTCGCTTCATTATCGGTATGGCTGAAATTGCTGCGAAGAGCAGAAGCATGCTGGATGGCTCCGGTACAGGGTCGAACGATCCACCGATAAAAATATCCTTAAAGGAACCAGCGGCGTAAAATGAAGCGGGGAGCATCAGATAGTCGCCCGAATTTGGGTTCTGAAAATTCCAATTCCAGTAGAAGCCTGGAAACTGAGCATCGCTTTTATCACCTTGTAAATGTGCCCAGGCATCCGTCCAGTTTTGTGTTCCGTCCATATCCTCATCGCCTACCCACCATCGGAACCCGCCTGCCTTCCCGCTATGAGTTCCGAGTGGGGACAAGCCCCCATGAAAGCTCACAGACCAGTCCAGT
>JBAQGR010000738.1:0-4921 GCA_049287895.1 Desulfatitalea sp. | reverse complement strand
TCGGCCGCCGAAGGCGTAGAGGCGGTCGAAGTCGCCGTCGCCGTCGTCGTCCCCCAAGGTGTTGGTCACTGTCAGGCGGCCCAGGATCGGGTTGCTTTGGAGCAGAGCGGCGTCGGGAAAGGCCGCGGAATCCAGGCGCAGATCCTTGACGCGCGCCTCTTCGCCGAAGGTGTCGTAATCCCGGGCATCGCCTTCGTTGGCCGTCACGATATAGGTGCTTCCGTTGACGTCATAGGCCGCGATGGCGTCGGGCTGGTACATGCCCAGCAAGCCGGCGTAGGGTTGGATGGCGATGGCATCGTCCCTGTCGCTGGCGTCCAGTCCGTTGCCCGGCAGGCCGTGGTCCTTGAATCCCAGGGGCATGACGGCGATGACGCGGCCGGAGCGAAGATCGATTTTGGCAAGGGCATTGTTCTCCTGCAGACTGACCCAGGCCAGGGAAGCGTGCGGTGGTACGCTGATATACTCCGGTTCCAGATCCTGGGCGACGGTGGCGTTGGGCCCGAAGATGCGCACGCCCTTGGCCATCAAATCGGCCTTCATGGGGTTGAAGCGGCGGAAGTCGGCGGTTTTGACTTTGGCGCGCGCTACGCCGCGGGTTAGATCGACGATGCTCACCGAGCCTTCGGGGTCCACCGTGTAATCGGCGTTGGGCTCGCCTTCGTTGGCCACCAGGAGGTAGCGGCCGTCCGGGGTAAACGTCACCATGTCGGGCAAAGCCCCCACCGCGAACGCTTTGAGGAGCTTACCGGCGGTGGTAAAAAGGACCACTTGGCCGGAATCCTGTTTGACCTCCGCCGCCACGGCCACGGCCACCAGGCCGTTGTACACGGCCACGCTGGTGGGTGCCGCGCCGAAGGGGGTAACGTCGATGGCGTTGAGCCGGGTCGGGTTGGCCGGATCGGAAACATCCAGCACGTCGATGGCCCGTTCCGCGCCGTTCACCACGAAAAGGGTTTTGCTCCGGGCGTCGTAAGCGCAGATTTCGGCCGCGCCGGCATTGAAGATGCCGGTGGCATAGGAACCCAAGGGCGTGAGGGTGATAGCCGGCCGCAAAGCCAGTACGCCGCCGGCGTCCGCGGGCGTCAGGTCGGTCCACAAGGTGCCCAGGGCCTGTCCCAGGGCCTGGTAGCGCGGATCGGGACTGCCGGTATAGCCGACGATTTGTCCGAGCGTCGCACCGTCCGGCATTTCGTCGCCGGCATAGTGGGCCATGAAGGCCTGGGTCACGAAGGGCGCCGCGGCCAGGGCTTCGGCCGGGGACAGGGCAAAGCCGCCCTGGTCCGGGGTCAACGTGAGCTGGTAGGCGGCGATCTGGGTCAGTCCCTGGCGCAGGAACTCCCGCGCATAGTCAGGGAAAGAGAGGCCGCCGGTGTCGTAATCGATGGCCTCGAGGTGAAAGGTGCGCACCACGGCCGCCTGGCGGCCGTGCAGATCCACCAGGCGGTAGGGCGAGGGATAGGTCACCAGGGAACCGGTCTCCACGCCATAGAGACGATTTTCTTCCCAATCGGACTGGGTGATGTCGTTGGCATGGTAATGGCCGCTGAAGAGGAGTTGCAGACCTGCGGCCGAAAGGGTTTGGGAAAGGGTTTGCCAATCTTGGATCACATAGTCGGCGTAGAGTTGGGACTGGCCGGTGTAATGTTCCAGGATGCCGTGGTGCATGAAGCCCACCACGGATTTGTGCCGTATTTTGGCCTCGAAGAGCTTGTCCAGGATCCAATTCAAACTCTTTTCGGAAAGGGCGCCGCCGGTTTCCGGGTGGCCGTTGGCGATGTTATCGTTATAGCGGCAGGAGTCGATGCCGAAGAGCCACACGCCTTGGACCGGCTCGGCCACATAGCTCAGGGAATTCGGGTCCCGGGCGATTGCCTGCTCGTAGCCGAAGGCCGCGTAGATGTCGGTGAAGAGTTCGGGGTCTACGTGTTCCACGGGCGTCGTGCTTTCGCCCTCGAAGGCCACGGCATGGGGGTTGTTGATATCGTGGTTGCCGGGCACCACGAAGATTTCGATGCCGGCGGCTTCCAGGTCGGCCAGGTGCGCGGCCAGCTTCAAATGGCTGCTCATTTCGCCGTCCTTGGTCAAATCCCCGGCGATGAGGAGGAAATCGGGCGCCTGGGCCTTGATCTTTTCCAGGGCGCTGACGAGGATGGCCTCGCTTTCGCGCAGCATTTTGCGGTCTCCGGCCAGGTAGCGCTCGAAGGCCTCACCGGTGGTGCCCAATTCGCCGTCGTAAAAATGGGGATCGGCGATGACGGCAAAACGCGCCGCCTGGGCTGAAACGGCTATCATGCAAAGTAAAAGTAAAAAGGTGATTGTCCACAAGGCTTGACGGATAGGGATCATAGTCTTCTCCTTTTTCATACCGTCCGGTTTACCGGAGCGGGGATTGCATACGGTTCGACTTGCCTCGCCCCGGCCGGCTCCTTACAGGGCAGCCGGTAGAGCAGGCCGGCCACCAGGGTGGTAAAGGGCGCCACGGTGACCAGGCCGAAGCTGCCCACAAGGATGTTGAGCACTTCGGCGGCCACGAAGGGGGCGTTGAGGATGTTGGCCGCCGGCATCCCCTTGGCCATGAAGAGCAGGAACATGGTGATGTGGCTGCACGAGTAGGCCAACAGCAGGGTGGTGGTCATGGTACCGATCACGGCCCGGCCCACGCGCAGGCCCGAGCGGAGGTGCTCCGGCAGGCCGATCCGGGGGTGCTTGCGTTTGATTTCATCCATGCTGGCGGCGATATCCATGGCCAGGTCCATCACGGCGCCCGAAGAGGCGATGAAGACGCTGGCGATGAAGATATCGGTCAAATGCAGATTCAGATAGCCGGAGTAGAGCAATGTTTCGGCAAAGGGCCGCACGGCCCCGTGCAGTTGGAAGGCGCGGGCGAACCAGACGGCCAGGCCGCAGGTGAGCAGCACGCCGAGCATCGATCCGGTAAAGGTGGCCAGGCCGCGGCGGTTGAGGCCGCCCACGGCAAAGGTGATCACCGCGATCAGGACGGCCACCACGGCAAGTCCGGTGGCCAGCGGCGGCCAGCCGCGCAGCAGCAGCGGGAAGTAAAGTTTCCACAGCACCAAGGCCGTGAAGACGAATGAGAGCACTGCTTTCAATCCGGTGACGCCGGCCACCGCGACCAACAGAACGGCGAACAGCGCGATCAAGACCAGCTGCATCCCCAACCGGTAATGACCCCGGGCCGTGCCGTAGCGTGGTTTACCGTCGGCCGTGTCGTATTCGACCAGCACGGTGGCGCCGGTCTCGTAGAATTCATCGAACTCCATCTTGCCGGTGAGCATGTTCTCGATGGTCAACTCCTGGCCCCGGTGCGGGCCGTCCAGCAGCCGCACGGTCAGAAACTGGGCTTCGGTCTTGACGATCAGGTTCATGCGCACCTGGCTGTTGTCTACGGCCATGACCCGGCCCCGGGCGTGCTGGCCGACCGGCGACGACGGCATGGGTGCCGTGTCCGCAAAGGCCAAAACGACGCAGATGCCCGCGATGAGCAATGCAAAAAGCCATTCCCGGCGAAGAAGCGACATGCGGCCTCCTGTAGGTGTTCAATGCAAACGGCGTCGCGCAACCGGCGGCGCCGTTTCGGATGAAGCGTGGTTCGCCTGCGGGTTCCGCTATTTGGACACGGGCAGTTCTTCGCGGATCTCCATGGCCTTGGCCAACTGCTTGGCGATGTCGGTGTTGTCGTAGAAACCGGCGAAACGCTGGGCTTCTCTTCCCTGGGCGAATACAGGTACCGGCACGCCGGTATGGGAGTATGAGGTCCAGCCGATGCTGGCCTGCTCGTTGAGGATATGGGTGATGGTCACGATGATCGGTTCATAGCCGCCATAGAGCAGCTGGTTTTCAGCCGCGCTGTTTTTATTGGTGCCGCACAAGGATTTGTCGTAGGCATCCTCAAGCTTCTCTTTCTGGTAGTCGTTGAGGTCACTCCAGTTGAGACCGAATGCGGACTTCATTAAGGCCGTCATCTCCGCGCTGCCCGCCAGGTTGGCCGGAGTGCCCCAGTCATAACCTTCGCTGTTGGCATTTTTGTGGGCGGCCCACTGGTTTTGGGCGAAGTAGGTGAAGCTGCATGTCTGGTTCAGCAGCCGATCATAGTAAGCCGTGTAGCCGGTGGTGGCATGGCCGACGCTCATGCCGCCGGTTTCATGGTCTCCGGTGACGATGATCAGGGTCTCGTGGGGATGGCGTTTGTAAAACGCCAGGGCCACGCCCACGGCGTTGTCGAAGTCGAGCATGTCGCCGATGGTGGCCATGGCATCGTTGGCATGGCAGGCCCAGTCGATCTTGCCGCCTTCGACCATCAGGAAGAAGCCCTCGTCACGGCGGCGCCCCTGGCCGCGACCGTTTTTCTCTTGACTCAGACAGGCGATGGCCACATCGGTCATTTCGGCCAGCGACAGGTTGGTGTCGGGCCGGTCGATGTCGTAGGGCATGGCCGCACTGTCCTGCAACCAGGGGTTGATGCAGACCACCTTACTTTTAGGCGTCTTTTTCAGGGCCATGATATCATCGCGGGTTTTGAGCACGCTATAGCCGTTGGTGGCCAGCAAACCCCAGACGTCGTTGGCGGTATCGCCGCTACGCGCCGGACCGGTGGGCGACGCCAAACCGCCGCCGCCGAAGAAATCATAGCCGGTCGCGGCCATTTGCGTTGCAATGCTGTTCATCAAGCCGCGATTGGCGACACTGGCGTAGTAAGCGGCCGGCGTGGCGTGATCCAGGGAGACACTGGTGATGATGCCCACCTTTTTACCGCGCTCGAAGGCGAGCTGGGCCACGCTTTTGTAGCTGGTGGTCATGGTGCTGTCCATGCCGATGACCCCGCTCTTGGTCTTGGCTCCGCAGGCGAAAGCCGTTCCGGCGGAGGCCGAATCGGTCATCAAGGCAAAAGAGTCGTAGG
>JBAQGR010000737.1:0-16341 GCA_049287895.1 Desulfatitalea sp. | reverse complement strand
CCCTGCCTCACCGGGCACCTTTCCACCCACATCGTCCTATCCTCCCCCCCCCCCGATAAAAATTTATCAAGTAAATACAACTGGTGGCCGATAAGTGTATCGAGAGTGCCATCAGGAATCGAAATTCATGGAACGGGGCTCGAAGCGATGTTCAAAAAGAAGCTCAATGCTATCGTCGTGGTCCACAATGAGACGGTGTACTGGATCACCTGCAACTGGCGTGATAGCGGCCGGCGCGTGATTCAAATGCCGCTGGAACAGGTGCTGACCGACAGCCGCATGGCCGATCAGATTCCCGCCACGGCCAGGGGCAACTATAAAACCATGTGTATTGTCCCGGATCACTGGTTCGGGAGGGAAAGCTACCCGTTCCAGTCCCCCAAACACTCGTTGATCGAGCCTTTTCTGGAACGCAAACTATCCGCCGCTTATCCCGAGCTTAAAGCGGTGCGCTATTTCTTCGACTACAAGCGCGTGGCGGCCGGGGGCGGCGGCAATGATCTGCTGGCCTATTTTCTTCAGGATGAAAAGGCCTATCGGCTCTATGACGCCCTGGCGAAAATGAATGTGGCTCCGCGTCAAATCACTACCCCTGCCTTTTTGTGGGTGGACCGGCTGACGCAGGTCTCGCCTGATTTTGAGCGCGAAGGCACGCTGCTGGTGCATATGGGCACCGGGGAGTGTCTGCTCTACTTCTATTTCAAAGGCAACCACCTCTTCTCGCGCAATGTGGTCCTGTCGACGGGACCGGATCGCATGGAGGCCCTGACCTTTGAAATCAACCAGTCCCTCTATATGTTTTCCCAGAAAACCAAAAGTGAATTGAACCGGATATATCTGCTGGCGGCTTCCCCCGATGGGCCGGAAGCATTTATCCAGGCGCTCGGGCGCGAGGTCATCGACCTCAATCCCCTCCTGGCGGATCGTCCGGCCTTCGAAATCGACGCGGTGCCGCTGCTCGATGGCCTGCTGCCGCGGGCGGTGATGTTTTCCCAGGCCCCTTTTTTCAGCGTGACCCAGCGCCAGGCGCAGCGCGAATTGGTGTGGGAACCGGTACAGTGGGCCGGTGTGGTGATCGGGATTGCCTTGCTGATACCCTTGCTCGGCGAAAACCTGCTGCTGGGCAACATGCTGCGCACTGCAGCGCAGGAAAAGAAAAGCCTCCGGCAGAGTGCCGGCCTTTCGGACAGGGCGCCGCTTGAGGAATATGAAAGCGAATTGGATAGCGTGCTCGGTGTGGCCGAGCGACCGGTATGCGCCGATACGGTCCGCCGCATCCTGGCGAGTCTGCCCGCGGGCATGCGCGTCCAGGAGTTGGGCCTGGCCCTGGAGGCGCCGGCGGCCGTGACGCTCAGGGCCGTGTTTCCGGCCCGGGATGCCGAGCAGTTGAAAGCGGCGCTGGCGCAACTGGTGGCCAGGTTGAAGACCCATTTCAAGACCGCGCCCGATTTCTCCATCAGCAATATCGAGATCGGTATGGACCCGCACACGGAAGGGGAACTCGCGCCCCAATACGTGATTGCTCTGCGCTTGGAGATGATATGAAATCCAAATTGCGGAACCGTTGGATAATGGTCGGTTGCATCTGGTGGGTGGCCCTGGGCCTGACTTGGTGGAACTTTGCCAAAATCGATGCGCTGGCCGCGGCCCGTGAGGTCAACGAAGAGTTGCGCAAGGAGCTCTCTTTTCAGCGCCAGAATGCCAAACGCCTGGAACAGGTCACGGCGGTCCATGAGAAGCTCTTCTTAACGGTTGAATCGGTCGATCTGGGGATGATCGCGGTGCGCAACCGGCTGTACACCCTCGCCGCGGCCTTCGATCTGCGCGATCTGAAAATGAATACCGAAATGAACCAGGCCGCGGACGGACAGATTCCGTTCACGTTGGCCTTGCGCGGGCCTTTTGAAAATGTCGTCGGGTTTTTGTCCGCTGTGCACCCCTATGCCTATTTGACGGTCCGCCGCGCCAGTATCAAGGCGGTCACGGGCGACCGGGAGGTCGAGGTGGAGCTGGCGCTCGCGGTCCACTATAAAATTGTGGTGCCGTCGGCGCTTTCCAATACCCTGCCGCAGGTGACCTCCCATCCGTCGGCCCCGGAAGGCAAACCGCTATGAAGCATTTTGGAAGCATACAACGACTGTGCATGGGCGGCTGGCTGCTGGCCGCGGTGATCCTGGCCTGGGTGAACGGTTTGTACTTTATGGCGTTGGAAAACGAGCCCATGAAAGGTGATCCGGCCGCGATCCGTGCATTGCGCATGAAATTGAGCCGCTTGGAAGGCGTGGCAGCCGACAGTGCGCGATACCTGATCGGCCAGGACGACACCCAAGGCTTTTTTGCCGCCTACCGCATACCGCAAAGCGGCCCGGCCACCCCTTCGGTGACGGCCGCCGCTGGGGGCTCGGCATCGGTCGCTGTCGCTGCGGGGGGGGTGCCGGTGTTGACCGGCATTTTGCAGGTCCTCGACCCTCCGGGTGCACCCTATTTTTTGGCGGTTCTCAACGGGCGGGTGTGCCGCGAGCAGGATCAGGTGAGCGAGTTCACCGTGGGCAAAATCTCTGCGGAAGGGGTTGCCTTGCACCGTCCCGACGGCCGGTGGTTCATCGAAAGTCCGCGGCCCTACTATACCAGCGATCAGGGCAAGTAAAATGAATGGTTCACATGGACGATTACTCTATCCGAAGGGTGGTCGAAATGAGGAAAGCATAAAAATGAAACGGGCATACAACAAACCCATGGCAATGGCGCTGATCGTGATAGTTGGCTTGGCGCTGCTGGGCGGCTGCGCCGCGCGCCAGCCCCAGCCGCTACCGCAAAACGATGCCGATTCGCTGGACCGCATGCAACCGCGCGCCCTTCTGGAGCAGCCCAAGCAGCGCCAGCGCCCCGGACCACCGCCGTTCAGCGACAAGATGGCCCCCCTGACCACGGAAGCGGCCGTGGCGCCGGCGCTCTACACCATGGTCTTCGACAAGGCGCCGCTGGGAGAGGTGCTCGCGGCCCTGACCAAAGACGGGGAGTTCAATCTCTCCATCGAATCGGAAATCGATCTGGCCCGGCCGGTGACCGTCCATCTGAAGAACGTGACCCTGGAGGAGGCCCTGGACATGATCGTGGTCAATGGCGCCGGATATGCGTGGACCATCGGTAAAGGCACCCTGGGAATCAAGCGCTTCGCCGAGCGGGTCTACTATTTCGACGGCCTCGATATGGTCGGCGAGACCAACATCGACGTGGGCGGCGACATGCTCGGCTCCGGTGTGGCGAACGCCGGCGTGGCCGGCAAATATCAGATCAAAGCCCAGAAGCCCCAGCAGACCTCCGACTTGTGGGCCGCCGTCGAGCAGGCCCTGGGCGGCTTGAAATCCGAAGAGGGCATCCTGCGACTCAATCGCAACGCCGGCGTCATCTACATGGCCGACACGCCCCGCCGCGTGGCCGCAATGGTCCGCCTCCTGGACGCGCTTTCCGAGTCGCTCAACCGCCAGGTGTTCGTGGAGGCGCGCATCATGGAGGTCACGCTTAACGACGAAAGTAAATACGGCATCGATTGGAGCCAATTAGGAGTGATGTTCACCGATAGCAACGATTCCCTGCCGGACATTTTCGAGCTGGGCTTCAACAGCAACGGTGCCATCGTCAAAGGCAGCCAAACCCAATTCCTGACCATGCTCGATTTTCTGAAAACCCAGGGCGATGTCAAGGTGCTCTCCAATCCCCATCTGACCGTCATGAATCGCCAATCGGCCTTGCTGACCGTGGGATACCAGTTCCCTTACGCCGATATCGACGGCGTGGACCGCGACGCGGAGACCGATGTCATCACCATCGGTACCTCCATCCGCCGCGCCATTCTCGGCCTGCAGTTGGGATTGACCACCGATATCGCTGCCGACGGCATGATCACCTTTCATATTGTTCCCACCCTGACACGCATCCAGCGTCAGGTGGATATCGAGATTCCCCTGGGTAATGCCTCCCAGACCATCACCAACCCGGTGATCGACTTGCAGGAGCTGGCCACCACCGTGCGCGTGCGCGAGGGCAACTCGTTCGTTCTGGCCGGTTTGATCAGCAAAATCCGAACGATCAATCACAAGGGCTTGCCCGTTGTCAGCGATCTGCCCTGGATCGGCAACCTGTTCAAACACATGGAAGAGAGCGAGCAGAGTACCGAGCTGGTGATTGTCGTGACTCCCTATATCCGCGAGGGGGCGTGAGGGGGAAGCGGAGGGTGAGTTGGGGCGAATTATTAAAGTTTATAATGGATGAAACCGATAGTTGGAGAAGTGAGGTCGCCGCGGAAACATTCCGGAGACAGACAAAACCTTTAGATGGAGGAGCAGCTATGTTGAACTTGAAAAGAGTGAGAAGGGACCAGGCCGGTTTCACGCTGGTGGAAATCGCCATCGTCATGGTGATCATCGGCTTGCTGATCGGCGGCGTGCTCAAAGGGCAGGCCATGATTCAGAACGCCAAGGTCAAGCGCGTGGTCAAGCAGGCGGATGAGTTCCGCGCCGTGACCATGGCTTTCTATGACAAATACGGCGTCTATCCCGGCGATGAGAACATCGCCGCTATCCCGCCCGGAGACACGGTGAACGGCAATGCCAGCGGACAGATGGAGTGGGCCGAGCGTTTCGATACCTTCAACGACCTGATGGAGGCCAAGCTGATCGCCGGCAGTTTCACGGGCGCCAATGTCCCCACGCATGCCTTTGGGGATGATGTTTTTATCTATTGGGTCGATCCGCCAGGTACGCCCGGCGCGGAACATTTCATCCGTTTCGACAACCTGCCCTGGGACGTTTGCCTGGAAATCGACACCAAGTATGATGACGGCGTGTTCAACACCGGCACCATCGTGGCCAACGAGGCCTATCTCGAAGCTTCCACGCCGGTGGCGAACTTTTACCTGCCGTTCTAAGAGCGCGCGGATGCAGGCGGAAATATCGGAGGGCCGGTCGTTCAAGCTGGATAGACGCAGGCCCTCGCGCTCTTTCCCCTGCTTCGGCAGGATAGGTTTATCTACACTTCAGTTAAGGGTGGCGCAATGCGCATAAGGTATCGCTCGATATCCATACAGCAGCAAGCGGGTTTCACCCTGCTGGAAATCGCCATTGTGATGGTGATTATCGGTCTGTTGACCGGCGGCGGCGTCTCGTTGATGAAAATTCTCACCGAGCGCAAGGCGCGCAACGAAACCATGGAATATTTGCAGCAGGCGCATTCGGCCCTCGCCAATTATGCCGTCAACCAAGGGAGGTTGCCCTGGGCCGACAGCGACGCCGACGGCCTTGAAAACAGCGGCAATACCAACGGAAGTTTCCCCTATCTGACGCTGCAAATGGCGCCCGCCGATGCGTATAAAAGAGTGCTGCACTACGAGCTCAATGCCAATCTGGCCGCCAACCGTTCGGCCACCTGCGCGGCGCTTAGAAGCGGCCTGAGTGCGCGGCCCCTGGTGATGGACGGAGACGGTGCCGGGACCGCCTTTAATGTCGCCGTGGTGCTGGTCAGCAGCGGTCCCCTGGATGCCGACAGTAGTGGCAACTTCCTCGATGCTTACAACAGCGGCACTCACCAGGGCAACAACGTCAGCGGAACGCCCAACTACCTGCGGCATGTCCCCGTGCAAACCTTTGACGACCTGACCGCCTATATCGGTGGCAATGAACTTTTCGGCCAGGTGTGCGAGTATCTGAACCTGGCCGTGAACAACACCTCTGGCGGCACCGTGTACGTCTATGACGTGAACCGGGCCAGCGACCTGGGCAGCATCACCAACGGCAACTCAGCTCTGTACGCCATCATTTCAGGTACCCGCATCGAGGTGCGCACTGCCGCGGGCGGCGGCGGCGCCATCGTATCCCCCAGCACGCCCCCCACGCCCGTCATCCTGGCCGGCCAGGGCGCTACGATCAATATCCCCTAGAAGCGGCATCAATAAATAAGTTGTCTTAATTCGGCATAATGCGGTGGCATGTGTTTTGCTTTTTAGAAAGCCATGCTCAGCGGTGACCGGCTGGGTTTTCATGCTGTGATTCGGCCGATCGGCTTGAATGCACAGGCCACTTTATCGTTCCGTGGGAGGTGAAAAGAGAGTTTAATAAGCAATTGGCAACCGAGCAAAAAACGGGTTGCTTTGCCATTTTCGTATTTTTCCCAAGGCTCCGGCGTCTGCATCTGATGTTGAATTGATCAATCTGTCCTGATTGGAGAGCGCGACATGGAATTCAGAACTCTAAAAGCGATTTTAGCAACCGCCATTTTGTTGGTATCCGCGACCAGCGCATTTGGCGGCGGGGCTTGCCCTTCTCTTCCGGCTCCCAGCGGAACAATCATCGCCGCCGATTCTGAAACAGAGATTTGGCAGGCAGTGAACAATGCTTCCCCGGGTACTACCATCCTCATTGCCGACGGCACCTACCATTTGGGCCAGAATGGCCACTACTTATGGATCGACACACCCAACGTGACGCTTCGCTCGGCGAGCGGAGATCGCGAAAGTGTTATCCTGGACGACAATTACAGTGGCTCGGAAATAATCTCCGTGGCCGCTTCCAATGTGACCATTGCGGATTTGACCATCAAACGGGCCGGAACCCATCCCATCCACGTGGTTTCCACCGATAGTGGCGATACGCTCAATACGCTCATTTACAATGTGCACATTGTCGATCCGGGTCAGCAGGCCATCAAGATCAATCCCCACACCGGCCAAGTCCATTTTACCGACAACGGCGTCGTTGCCTGTTCCACTATCGAACTGACCGATGCCGGACGGGCCAAGGTTTTAGAACTCAACGGCAGCTGCTATACGGGCGGGGTGGATGGACACCAGAGCCGGGCATGGGTGATCAGGGACAACATCATTAAGGGCTTTTGGTGCTCCCAAGGGCTTTCCGAATATGGCGTTCACTTCTGGACCGGCAGCCGAGACACGGTCGTGGAACGCAATAACTTGATCGACAATGCCCGCGGCATTGGGTTCGGGCTCGGCGAAACCGGCGCGGGGCGGACCTATGGCGACCATCCCTGTTCGGGTGCCGGCGGCTATGTCGGCCATTATGACGGCAGCATTCGAAACAATTTTATCTTTGCAAGTAGTACAGACCTCTTTGCTTCCGAGTATGGCGCCGACGGGGGGATAGCTCTGAATCAAGCCTGCGGTGCCCAGGTGGTGCACAACACGGTCGCTTTTATCGGGGCACCCTTTGCGGCCATTGAATGGCGTTTCGCCAATACCGATATCGATCTGATCAACAATTTGGTCACCCACAACCTGATGGATCGCGGCGGCGCGGCCAGTCTTGCAGGCAATCTGAGCAATCAGCCGTTGGCGCTATTTGTCGACGGCGCCCATGGTGATCTGCACCTTAACAGCAGCGCCGGCGCGGTTTTGGATCAGGGCGTATTACTTCTATCGGGGATTTGCGACGACGATTTTGACGGGCAGGCACGCCCGGCAAGCTCCGGCAGGGACATTGGGGCGGATGAGCATACTAACGGGGCGGTCAATACGGCGCCCATGGCCCATGGTCCGTCCGTAACCGTGGAACATGATTCCGTTGGCAATGCCATTGTGCTGCTCGGTTCGGATGGTGATGGTGACCCCCTTGTTTTTGCGGTCACCAGCAACCCGGCCAACGGCAGTTTAAGCGGTGCGGCGCCGGATCTTCTCTACACTCCGAACGCCGGCTATAGTGGCGGCGACAGCTTCACCTTCAGCGTGAGCGATGGAAACGGCGGCAGCGCCTCGGCCACGGTGACCATCACGGTGCAAAATGCAAGCTCCGGCACTGACACCGATGACGGCCATTCCGGGGGTGGCGATAGCGGCGGCGGAGGCGGGGGATGCTTCATCGATGTTCTGGGGCGCTGATGGCGAATTTGCGTTGATTGCTTCTTTATTTGTAGGAGAACAAGAAGATGTTTTGGAATCTCAGTCTGTATCGACTTTGCTTGGTGCTATGTGGCTTGGTCAGTGTGTTTGGTGTGGTCCCACAAGTTAAGGCAGCCGCCAATTTAGAGCTTTACGGTACCTTTCAGGCCATGGGTGTCATCGTCACCAGCGACGCATCCGATGACCCGGACTCGGATGGTGCCGCCACGGTGGACTACCGGACCGGCAGCGATGCCTACCAGGCGGGATTTCCCCTTTCCCGGATTACTTCGACCCGCTGGGTGGGAAGTCTCTTCTGGCTCGAACCCGGTACAGCCTATGACGTGCGCGTCACCCTGACCGATCCGGACGGAGGGCCTTTAAACCAAACGGTGCTGCAATCCAATGGGTCCACACGCGCCGAGATTGTCATCCCGGCGCCCGTCCATTCCTATTACGTGCATCCGGCGGGCAGTGGGAGTGCCTGTACCGTGGGCGCGCCCTGCTCCCTGGCCCAAGGCTTGAACCTGGCCGTCGGCGGCGATGAAGTGGTGTTGCGCGGCGGCACTTATGCCACCGGTAATATTGAATTGCCGCGGAGCGGATCGCAAGGCGCCCCCATCGTCATACGGGGTTACGATGGCGAGAGTGCAGTAATGGATGGCGCTGACCCAAATTCCTTCACATGGAGTGCATATGGCGGCGGCGTTTACTCCACCACTGCCAATGTGGCCGGTATCCATCTGGTGCTGGCCGACGGCAAGCGGCTTTTTCCATATACGAGCCTAAGTGATCTGACCAATTTGGTCTGGGACAGCACCCCTGGTTTCTATCAAACCGGCACTACCCTTTATGTTCACCTGGAAAATGGCAAGAATCCGAACACCGCCGCCATGATTACTTCCCGTTACGGCACGGCCTTTACGGTGACCCAAAACTATATCTATTTTTTGAATCTGACCTTTAAACACTACGGGCAAGGGGAGTATCCCAAGACAATTTATCTGGACACGGCCAGCGACACTCTCGTGCAAGGATGCACCTTTGCCGACAACGACTTGGGCATCGGCATCAAACGCGAGTCCCACCGAAACGTCATTCAGGACAATGAGTTTTCAGAGACCATCTTTGACTGGCCCTGGGACGGCATCAAGGAGGTCGGCGGATTGGAAGACGGCGGGATCGCGTTCTATGATCCGGCCACGGGACGAGGCAATATCATCCGACGCAATATCTTCCATGATGACTTTGATGGCATGGGGGTTTGCCCAGCCGATACCGCGGCCTTGACCAATGAGACCGATGTTTACGACAACGTGGTCTACCGCATGGGCGACGACGGCCTGGAGACCGATGGGCGCTGCAGCAATGTCCGCATCTGGGGCAACACATTTCATGATGTGCTCATGGGTATTTCCCTGGCACCGGTCTACGACGGGCCGGTCTATGCCATCCGAAATCTCATCTACCGAACCGGCGTGGGGAACAACGGCTATACCGGCAGCCCCTTCAAATTCAACAGCGGCTTTGGCCTGTCCGGCCCCTTGTACCTGTTCCACAACACCTCCGACGCGGCCTTGCCGGGTAACAATGGACTCTACATCAAGGCCCTCGGCACCTGGCGCCTGATTTATGCCCGCAACAACATTTGGGCGGGAACGGATTTTGCCATCGACGACTACAACACCTCCCAGCCGCTGGACCTGGATTATGACAACCTGTATAACGCGGGCCTCAATGATCTGGTCCGCTGGGACAACACCCGTTATGCGACCCTGACGGACTTCAGCACGGCCATTGGGCAGGAGGTCCACGGCCGGAATGTGAATCCGGGTTTTTACGACCCAATTCGCGAAAACTATGCCCTGAATTCGGGGAGTGATCTGATCGATGTCGGCATCAATATCCCGGGCA
Organism: Desulfatitalea sp.; assembly: GCA_049287895.1. Classification (GTDB taxonomy): domain Bacteria; phylum Desulfobacterota; class Desulfobacteria; order Desulfobacterales; family Desulfosarcinaceae; genus Desulfatitalea. Next base: position 6,542 of record JBAQGR010000737.1, on the reverse strand, counting down.
TCAGCGGAAGCTACTCAGGCACTGCGCCCGACATCGGCGCTTTTGAACACGCCGCCGGCAACAGTGTCCCGGTGGCCATGAATGATGTTGCCGCCACCAATGCAAACGCATCCATCACCGTAAATGTGATTGCCAACGACAGCGATGCCGACGGCGACCCATTGCATGTGGCGCACTATAGCAGCCAGTCTACCCATGGCGGAGCGGTGATAGCCCAAGGTGGAGATGATTTGACCTATTCACCGGCCGCTGACTTTATCGGCACCGATACATTCACATATACGGTCACAGATAGCCGATATGTTTCCAATGCGGCTGTGGTTACGGTCACGGTGGCCGGGGCGGACTCAGGCGGGAGTAATAGTGGCGGCGGGAGCGGGAGTAGTGATAGTGGAGGCGGCGGAGGTGGAGGCGGGTGTTTTATAAACACTGTGCGATAGTAGGATCGGCATTTTCTTCTAATACGCCTTGCCCATCGACCCCATCACATCGTAGAGCGGCAGGAGAATCGACAGGACGATCAGGCCGAAGACTGCGCCCAGGGAGATGATGGCCATGGGTTCGATGGCGCTGAGCATGGCCGAGACCGTGCGTTGTACTTCCTGGTCGAAGTAATCGCCCAACCGCTGGAACGATTGATCCAGGGTGCCGGTGGCTTCGCCGTTGCGGATGGCGCCCAGCAGCAAGGTTGGGTAGCCGCCGGCGGTTTCAAAGGCGTTGGCGATGGTTTCGCCGCTTTCGATCTCTTTGAAGGCGATTCGCAAACCCTCTTCCAGGTAGCGATTGCCCAGACCATGGTCCGAGAGGGTGGCAAAGATCTGCTGGATGGCCATGCCGGCGCCGAACATGGTGGCGAAGTTGTGACACAGGCGCGCCAGGGCGATGTGGCGCATCACCGGGCCGAGCAGAGGAATTTTCAAGATATAGCGGTCGAAGCGCAATCCTCCCGCTTCGGTGCGCTGGTAGATATAGAGCGATAGGGGCAGCACGATGGCGGCCAGGCCGAACCAGGGCCAGTGGGCTTTGATGAACTCGCTGGTCGCCAGGACCATGAGCGTGGGCCGGGGGATGGTCACCTGCATTTCGGTGAGTACTTTGACCATCTGGGGCAGCACATAGCCGACCCACACCCCGATCACTGCGACGATGGCCACGATCACGAACGAGGGATATATGGTCGCTTTGCGGATGTGGGAGCGCAGATCATCCTTCCATTGCAGAAAAGCGGCCAATTGCTTCAGGCAGGTCGGCAGCACGCCGGTCTGTTCACCCATGCGGATAATGGCCAGCTCCAGCTTCTGGAAAATTTTGGGATGGGCGCCCATGGCCTCATAGAGCGAGCGACCGCCCTCCACCGCCACCTTGAGCTCTCCGGAGACGTGGCGCATGGGCCGGGAGGGCAGGTAGCGGCTGTTCTCTTCCAGTGCGGAGAGAATCGGCAGGCCGATCTCCAGGGTCTGGGCCAGGCGGTGGTAAAACTCCACCACCGTGCGCAGTGTGATCGAAGTGCCCGCCCATTGCGTCCAGAGACTCTCTTTGACCAGCCGGCAGTGGATCAGGGAGAGCCCGCCGCGGCTCAATTGCCGCTCCACATCGCTTTCGTCGAAGGCGATGGCGACCCCTTTGGACTCCTTGCCGCTGTCGTCGACGGCTTTATAGCGAAAATTAGGCATAGTCCACGATCACGCGCATGACCTCATCCAGCGAGGTCTGATGGCGGGCCACCTTTTTGAGGGCTTGCTTGAACATCAGCACGGTGCCGGCTTGTTTGGCGGAATCTTCTATTTCGCGATGCAGAGCCCCGGAAAAGATCAGGCGCTCGATGCCGCGGTCCACCTGGATCACTTCATACACGCCGGCGCGCCCGCGATAGCCGGACTTATAGCAGCTGTCGCAGCCGACCGCCTTGGCGACCTCGGCGGGTGCTTCCATGTCGTTATGCGCGAAAACCGCGCGCTCCTGCTCGCTGGGGGCCTGGCGCACGGCGCACTGGGGGCACAGCAGGCGTACCAGACGCTGGGCCACGATCATGGAGAGGGCCGAGGCCAGGATGCTGGCGTTGATCCCCAGGTCGAGCAGGCGGTTGATGGCCGAGGCCGCGTCGTTGGTGTGCAGGGTGGAGAGCACCAGATGGCCGGTCAGGGAGGCGCGCATGGCCAGGTCGGCCGTAATTTGATCTCGGATCTCGCCCACCAGCATCACATCGGGGTCCTGGCGCATGGCCGAGCGCAAGGCATTCTCGAAGGTCAACCCGGCCTTGGTGTTGACGGCCGTCTGGCGGATGGTGGGGATCACATATTCGATGGGATCTTCTACCGTCATGCAGTTGATGTTGGGGCTGTTGATGGCCATCAGGGCCGTATAAAGCGTCGTGGTCTTGCCCGAGCCGGTGGGGCCGGTGGTCAGGATCAGGCCGTAGGGCCGGCGGATGGTGCGGTCGACACGCTCCATGTCCTCGGGTTCCAAACCCAGGTTCTTCAGGTCGCCCACGATCTTGCTGTAAATCAGTAGGCGCATGACCACGGTTTCGCCTAATTGGGTGGGAAAGGTCGAGACGCGGATATCGAACCCGCCGACACGGCTCTGGTATTTGATGCGGCCGTCATGGGGGATGTTGGGGTTGGAGATATCCATGTCGGCCATGATCTTGTAGCGCGTCACCAGGGGTTGCTGGAATTTCTTGGCGAAAAGGTACATCTGGTGCAGCACGCCGTCGATGCGGTAGTACACCCGCACCAGGTTGTTGTCCGGCACGATGTGAATATCGCTGGCACCGACTACATAGCCCTTGTCGATGAGCAGGCCGGAGAGTTTGATGATGCGGTTGTCTTCGGTGGCATCGCCGGTGGCCCCGGAGTAGGTGATGGTGTTGATTTCGTCGTCCAGGGTCTGGGCGGTCTTGTAGTAGACCTCGATGGCCTTGGCGATCCAGTTTTTGGGCGCGATGAACGTCTCCACGCGCTGACCGCACAGGCGTGATAATTTGTCCCGGGCGATGACGTCGAAGGGGTTGCAGGTGGCTGCTTTGAGCACGTCGTTCTCCACGGCAAAGGGGAACATGCCGTGCTCGTTGACGAACTCGATGGGGATGCGGGCCATCAGGCTGTGGTCGATCACCACGTTCTCCGTATCGAGGATCTTGGCACCGCTTTGCACGGCGATGGCCATCTGCAAATCTTCTTCGGTCACCCAGCCCATGCGCTGCAGCACATCGCCGATCATGCTGCCGGTCTTCTTGGTCTCCATCAGGGCCATCTTGAGCTGGTCGCCGTCGATGAACCCCATCTCCATCAGGATGTCGCCGATCCGTTTTTTCATTTGGTTGTTCCTCCACTGGCCGACGCGGCAAGGTCGGCCCGCAAGGCGCGGACGCGCTGCTCGATCTTTCTCCGGCCGGCCGTATCGAGATCGCCGGCCGCGTGCAGATATTTAAGATAGTAGTTCACCGCCGGGTCGTAGGCTTGCTGCTGATCGAACGCCACGGCCAGGTTGAACAGCAGGCGCCCGTCACCGGGGTTGAGCTGTTCGGCCTTCTGGTACCAGACGATGGCTGCCTCTGTTTGGCCCAGTTGCCGGTGGGCCACGCCCTTATGAAAATAGATTTCGTACAGGGGGGCCTGGGGTTGCGTGGCGGCCTGGTCCAGCAGCGGCAGGGCCTCCTGGGACCGGCCGCAACCGATCTGGGCCGCGGCCAGGTTCAGCACCACCCGCGGGTTGGCCGGCGCCCGGTGATAAAGATCGGCGGCCAGAACGTAGGCCTGGCTGAATGCTTCGGTCTGCAGATAGGCCGAGGTGAGGTTCAAGCTGGCATCGAAGTGATCCGGATCGATTTTCAATACTTCCCGGTACATGCCGATCGCTTCGGCGATGCGTGCCTGGCGATGATAGAGCCGGGCTTTCTGGTAAAGGGGCTCGCTGGAAATCCGCCGGCCGGACGGCGTTAGCGGCCGGTCGTGGTGGCTGCTTTCGGTGGCCGGTCGCGGCGCCGTCGCGGGCTTGGAAGCTGCGATCTTTTGGGGACGTGGAGAGGGCGTTGGGACGCTCGCCCCGGCCGGCGTGATCACTGGGCGTTGCCGGGCAACGGCCTGTTCCTGTGCCGGGACCGCCGCGATTGTGGGCTCAGGGGTTGGCGTTGCCGCGCTTAAAGGCGCTGAACGCTCAGGGCCAGGGGCCGCAGGCGCGTCGGCCGGAGAAGGCAAAGCAGACGGCACGGAAGCGGCGGCTGCCTCCGAAGAGCCGGCGGTCGCAGAGTCCATTAAAAGCGGGCCGGCCGTATCGCCCGAAGACCAGTCGTACCAGGCCCAGGTTCCCACGGCCAGCAGCACTATGCCGGCCGCGCACCCCGCGGCGATCCAATAGCGCTTTTTAAGGCGCTGGGTGCGGCCGCTTTGAAACAGCGTTTGCGCAGTGCATTGTAAGGCCGGCTGTTCTTCGGCCTTTCTTTTGCGCAGGGCGTCGTTGAGCAGGCTCATGACCGGGGCCCACCCTTTTCTTCCGTCAGGCCGCCGGACGGCAGGGCAGCGCGCGGGGAGGCGCAGTCGGCCACTTCCACCGTTAAGCCGGTTTGCTGCTCAATCAGTTTGGCCAACGCCTCGGCGCCTTCGCGGGAGACAAAAGCTCCGGAGTAGAGCAGGTCACGGCCATCGCCGGCCGCCACTGGATAGCTGTCCAGGCCATGGGGTTGGATGCGCGGCTGAATGACAGCGGCCGAATCCGCCAGCCCCAGGGCCACGGCCCAAGGCGCCAATAAAATCCGGGCTGCGGTCAAGCCTTTCTCCTGCTGATAACGGCGCGCCTCCTGAACCGTGGCGTGCCGGCCGCTGAAGACCCGGTACCAGACTCCCTTGGCGCCCAGGTCGAGAGTACTCCAGTTCACCGGGATGCCTTTTTGGGAGTAAATTTCAATAGCCCGCAGCGTCGATGCCAGGGTATTGTACGAGCCCAGTTGCAGGATATAGGCCCCGGCCCCGGGCGCCGGCGCCGGGATCTCAGGGTTGGGCCATTCCGGCGCGGTGGCCGTTGCAAGCGGTGCCATGGCCGGAGCCGTTTGCGCGGATGTCACCATGGGCCTGGCCGCGGGGGATGCCCAATAACTGTAGGCCCCAAAGCCGCACACGAGCCCCAGCACCAGTCCTGCCGCCGCCAGGAGAGCACGCCTTGGCGTGGCACGCCGCCGGACGGTCCGGTGCAGGACGCCGGGGCGTCGTGAGGTCGCTTCGACCAGCTCTTCATAGGCCGCCGTTACATGCCGTGCCGTCACGGTATGGCTGTTGCCGGCATAGGCCGCTGTCAGGGCCAGATCGCAGATCTTGTTGATCATCCGGGGAACGCCGCCCGATTGCTTGTGAATCCGGCGCACCGCCTTGGCGTCGAAACGCACCTGGCCCAGGTTGCCGGCCACCGCGAGCCGGCGCGCGATGTAACCGGCCACCTCGTCGCGGGTCAAAAAATCCAGGAGACAATGGACCGCTACTCTCTGTTTGAGCTGGCGCATTTCGGGTTGGTCCAGTTGCGCCAAAAGCTCGGGTTGGCCCACGAGCAGCATTTGCAGCAGCTTGGCTTTGTCGGTTTCCAGGTTGGAGAGCAGGCGCAGATCTTCCAGGGTTTCTGACGGCATGGTCTGGGCGTCATCGATGATGATCACCACCGGGCCGGCGCCTTGGTGGGCGAGCAAAAAGCGATTGAGCTGGTCGATCAGCTCCTTTTTGGATGCCTCCGGCGGACAGATCACGCCCAGATCCTCGAGAATGCAGGCCAGCAACTCCCGTCCGTTCAGCGACGGATTGATCACATAGACCGTGCGGGCGCTCATCTGTATCTGGTCTAAAAGGGCGCGGCACAAAGTGGTCTTGCCGGTGCCCACCTCGCCGGTCAGCAGCAGGAACCCCATGCGGCCGCGGAGACCGTATTGAATCTTTTCGATAACGCTCTGATGGGTGTCGGAAAGAAAAAGAAACTCCGGATCGGGCGTGATCGAAAAAGGGGTGCCGTTCAGACCGAAAAACTCCGTGTAGATGCGGTCCGACTGGTTCGGGGCCGCTCTTTCGGGGGGATCGGACAAACTCCAGGCCATGCGGATTGCTTCCATAATACCCCACCATTATATTGTCGTCGCGCCAAGGCGCAGCCAACCGCCGGACACAATGGAACCCGACCGCTCTTCAAAAAACAGCCGACGGCACCAATGGGATTAGCAAATTGCGTGCCGGATTTCAGTGGTTTTAAATTGTAAAAATAACAGTCTGTTATAATTGTGATGAAGATAGGATGGGTTTTCGGAGGGCAGTAAAGCCTTGGCTTTGACGCCGGCAGGCCGGGCAGACGTCAAAAATGCGGCGCGGGAAGTCAGGAACTGGAAACTTAAAGGGCACTCCCCATGAGGGCATGAGGGGGTCAATTTCGGTTTTGTCATTTCGGCCTTGATCATCGTTTCGGCCAACGCCATATGAAGTGCAGTCCAGGCAAGGGCGTTTTTGTAAGACCGGCAAGCTGTTTGAGCGACAGCGAGTTCTTGCCGGGCTGGAAAAAATGCCCTTGCCTGG
>JBAQGR010000736.1:0-5622 GCA_049287895.1 Desulfatitalea sp. | reverse complement strand
CGGGTGGAGATGGTCGGCCAGGTCAAAGCGATCATCCGCTCCGATCAAAGGGGCTTGAACTGAGACCAGCGAGCTGTTATACCTTCTCGTCCAACGGAACCAGGGAACCCATGGCGATATTAGCCATTGAAAATTTGGCGAAAAGCTACAGCGGACGCCAGGTGGTAAAGACCGTGAGCCTGACGGTGACCTCGGGACAGGTCATCGGCCTGCTGGGTCCCAACGGCGCCGGCAAGACCACAACCTTTTATATGGCCGTGGGGATGGTTCGGCCCGATGCGGGCAAAGTTCTTTTGGATGGCGAGGATATTACCGGATGCCCCATGTATGTCCGGGCACGCAAGGGTTTGGGCTACTTGCCCCAGGAAGCCTCCATTTTTCGCAAATTGACCGTGGAGCAGAACATCCTGGCGATCCTGGAGACCATGCCCATGCCCAAGGCCGAGCAAAAGGAGCGCGCCGGAGCGCTCCTGGAGGAGTTGGGCATCCTGCACCTGAAGCACCAACGGGCCAGCGTGCTGTCGGGCGGCGAACGGCGCCGGTTGGAGATCAGCCGGGCGTTGGCGACCAATCCGGCTTTTATTTTACTCGATGAACCTTTTGCCGGTATCGATCCGTTGGCGGTGGCCGATATTAAGAAAATCATCGGTCACCTGAAAAAGCGTCGCATCGGTATCCTGATCTCGGATCACAATGTGCGCGAAACCCTGGAAGCGTGCGACGAAGCGTTCATTCTGGCCGATGGAGAGGTGATCGAAGCGGGACCGCCGCAAACCATAGCGGACAGCCCGGTGGCACGGCGCTTTTACCTGGGAGACGAATTCAGGTTATAAAATGGCCATTGAACTGCGACAACAACTCAAACTGACCCAGCAGCTGATCATGACCCCCCAGCTGCAGATGGCGATCAAACTCCTTCAGTTGTCCCGTCTGGAGCTGATGGACGCCATCCGCCAGGAGTTGGAAGAGAATCCGACCCTGGAAGAGTCCCAGGAAACACTCTCACGGGACCCGCTGAATCAGGATGAGTCCGTACAGCTGCCGGTGGTCGAAAAGCCCAAAGAGGTCACCATCGATGAAAAGATTCCCAGCGATATCGACTGGAGCAACTACATCGATGATTATAACACCCCCGGCCGTGGCCGGATCGAAACCGAAGACCGCGACAGCCCCCAATACGAAGCGTTCATCTCCCACAAGGAGTCGCTGAGCGATCACCTGCTCTGGCAGTTGTTGATGGCCGGACCGAGCCCAGAAGAAAAAGAGATCGGCAGCCTGATCATCGGCAATCTGGACAAGGACGGCTATCTGCAAACCAGCGTCGAAGAGTTGGCCCAGCAGGCCAGCGTGACCGTCGAGGATATCGAAGAAGTACTGTTTCTCCTACAAAGCTTCGACCCCATCGGCGTCTGCGCCCGGGACCTGACCGAGTGCCTGATGCTCCAGGCCCGCAACCTGGGCCTGCAAAACACCCTGGTGACCCGAATCCTCAGCGAGCATCTCAACCATCTGGAAAACAAAAACTACAAAGCCATTTGCCGTGCCCTGAAGGTCAGCCTGGACGAAGTCATCGCCGCAGTGGAGATCATCACGCGCATGGAGCCCAAACCCGGACGCCAGTTCAGCGAAGACGAACCCCAATACATCACGCCGGACATTTACGTGTACAAGACCGAAGATGATTTTGCCATCGTGATCAACGACGACGGCCTGCCCAAGCTGAAGGTCAATTCTTTCTACAAGCAAGCCATCACGCGCGACAAAGAGGTGGGCGGCAACGCCCGCAACTATATCCAGGACAAGTTGCGCTCGGCCGCCTGGCTGATCCGCAGCATCCATCAGCGCCAGAAAACCATCTTCAAAGTGATGGAGAGCATCCTCAAATATCAGCGGGACTTCTTCGATAAAGGCATTGCCCATTTAAAGCCCATGGTGCTGCGCGACGTGGCCGAAGATATCGGCATGCACGAATCGACCATCAGCCGGGTCACCACCAATAAATATGCCTACACGCCGCAAGGTATCTTCGAACTCAAATACTTCTTCAACAGCTCGATCAAACGAGTCCACGGCGAAGCCATCGCCTCCGCCAGTGTCCAGGAAAAGATCCGGCGCATGATCGAATCCGAAGATTCCCGCAAACCCTTTTCCGACAGCAAAATGGCCGAACTGCTCAAAGCGGAGAACATAGACATCGCCCGGCGCACGGTGGCCAAGTATCGCGAAATGATGGGGGTGCTGCCGTCAAGCAAGCGCAAACGGTTCTCGTAGCCATGACCCGTGGAAAGGTTGTTTCACGCCCGAAAAGGATTATTTTTAAGCGTGCCAGGAAGGACGCCGGCATTCGCCTTAAATCGTTATATTGATCCACTTATCCCCAAGGAGGCATCGCCTATGCAAACATCGGTCACTTTTAAGAATCTTGATCCCTCCGATCGCATCCGATCCTATGTCAGTGACAAATTGAACCGTTTCGACAAATATTTCCATAACCCGGGTGAAGCCAACGTGGTGCTCTCGGTGGAAAAGTTCAGACATAGCGCCGAGGTCAACATCACCGGCGACCGGATGACGATCAACGGCAAAGAAGAGACCGAGGATATGTATGCGGCCATCGATATGGTCCTGGACAAACTCGACAAGCAGATCAAAAAAAACAAGCAAAAAATCCGCGAGCGCCGCCCCGGAAAGAGCAAGGCCAAAACGATAGGAGGCCCGGTCGAAGGGATCGACGAGGAGGGTGACCGCCGTGTCATGATCAAAAATATCGAATACAAGCCCATGGACGTGGATGAAGCCATCATGCAGATGGATCTGGTCGAAGACAATTTCCTGGTCTTCACCAACGCGCGCTCGGATCGCGTCAACGTCCTTTATCGCCGCAAAGACGGCAATTACGGCCTCATTCAGCCCAATCCTTAAGTGGCGATACTGGGTGGACAGCGGCAGCGGTGAAACGGAATGAAGATTCTGGATGTGTTGAGCAAAGAGACCATCTGCGTCGACCTGCAAGCCACGGACAAAAAAGGCGTACTGAATGAGCTGGCGGCACCCGTAGCCCAATTAACGGGCGCCAGCCAAGGGGCGCTAATAAAAGTCCTCATGGAGCGCGAGCGTCTTGGCAGCACGGGCATCGGCGGCGGGATCGGCATTCCCCACGGCAAACTCAAGGATCTGCCCTCCCTGGTGCTGGGGATCGGATTGAGCCGGCGGGGAGTGGATTTCGATTCCATGGACGGCAGGCCGACGCACATTTTTTTCCTTTTGCTCACGCCGGAAAGTTCCGCCGGACTGCACCTCAAGCTGTTGGCGCGCCTGTCGCGGCTGCTGAAAAATGATGAGTTCAAATCCCAGCTCATGCAGGCCCAAAGTCCGGAAGAGATTATCGGCATCATCCAGGAAAAGGATGAAGCGTTCTGACGATGAAACAACGGCCCATCATCATCGTGACCGGCACCTCCGGTTCAGGCAAAACAACAGCCCTGGCTGCCTTTGAAGATGCCGGTTTTTACTGCATCGACAACATGCCTATCGAGGTGGTGCCGTATTTTATGCAGTTGCCGGCCCTGGCATCCGAAGACGGTTCCACGGCTGGCTGGGCCCTGGGCATGGATCTGCGGGATAGAAGCTTCTTGGCCCACTACAGCACGATGGTGGGCGAGCTGAGCCAAAAAGGCTATCCGGTCCAGACCGTGTTTCTGGATGCCGACGAACAGGTCTTGTTGCGGCGTTACAACCAAACGCGACGGCACCACCCCTTGGGACGCCGGGGCAGTCTGCTCAATGCCATCCGCGAGGAGAAGAATCAAATGCAGCCGCTGGGCCAAGCGGCCACTTACACCATCGACACCTCGCGCTACAGCATCCACGAACTGAAATTTGCGATCCTCAACATTGCTCGAAAACACGCGGCCATCACGGGCATGGCCATCAATGTACTCTCGTTCGGGTTCAAACACGGAATGCCCTCGGAAGCCGATCTGGTGATGGATGTGCGTTTTCTGGCCAACCCCTATTTTGTACCCGAGCTCAAGGCCCTGGACGGCGAATCCAAAGAGATCCACGAGTTCGTCTTGAAAGACCCGGAAACCGAACTGTTCCTGGCCGCCTACTTAAAGCTGTTGGATCACCTGATTCCGCTGTACGAAAAAGAGGGTAAGGCCTACCTGACCATTGCCATCGGATGCACCGGCGGGCGCCATCGCTCGGTGGTCATCGCCCAGAAGGTCTTTGACCATATCCAGCGCACCCAATCCACGGTTCGCCTGATTCACCGGGACATCCAGCTCAACTGACGATTGGACACGGGTCTTGAAGGCAACTCACGTTTTTCGAAATTAGACAAGGCCTCGGGCCGCGCTACAAACAAAAGGACAAAAACAGACCATGATCGGAATCCTTATCGTCAGCCATCGGCAACTGGGAGACGCTTTGATCGATTGCGTTGAATTCATTTTGGGAGAAAAGCCTGCGGCGATGGTGGCCATCTCCATCGATTTGCGCGAAAACGCAGCAGATTTGCGAACCAAAATTGAAAAAGGGATTAAACAGGTAGGCAACGGCAAAGGGGTGTTGATCCTCACCGACATGTTCGGCGGCACCCCCTCCAATCTGAGCTATGCCTTTCTGGAAGAGGGCCACATCGAAGTGCTCTCGGGCGTCAATCTGCCCATGGTGATCAAAGCCGTGGGCCTGCGCGACACCAAAGGCCTGGCGGAGTTGGCGGAATACCTGGAGGGTTTCGGCAAGAAGAGCATCTCTTTGGCCAGCGGCATTCTCAAGGGCAACAAGCGCAGCCAAGGGTAACTTGATACAAAAAAAGGATTCTATTCACGAAGGAGGAAAGATGAGCATCAAAGTTGCAATCAATGGATTTGGCAGAATCGGCCGCGTCGTCTTGAGGGCTGCCTTAAAGAACCCCAACATCCAGGTAGTGGCCATCAATGACCTTACCGACGCCGCCACCATGGCCCATTTGCTCACTTACGACTCGGTGCACGGCAAGCTCGACAAGGAGGTTCGCGCCGAGGACAAAGCCATTGTGGTGGACGGGCGCAAGATCGCCTACACCGCCTTCAAGGATCCGGCCCAGTTGCCCTGGCAAGCGATGGGCGTGGATATCGTCATGGAGTGCACCGGCCTGTTCAGCGATCGCGCCAACGCCTCCAAACACCTGACCGCCGGCGCCCGCAAGGTGATCATCTCGGCCCCGGCCAAAGAACCGGATGCCACCATCGTCATGGGAGTCAACCACACCACCTACGATCCCAAAAAACATCACGTGATCTCCAATGCCTCCTGCACCACCAACTGCCTGGCCCCCGTGGCCAAGGTGTTGCTGGAGAACTTCGGCATTCAGAACGGCTTGATGACCACCATCCATTCCTATACCGGCGACCAGCGCCTGCTCGATTTCCCGCACAAGGATCTGCGGCGCGCCCGGGCCGCGGCCCTTTCGATGATTCCCACCACCACCGGCGCGGCCAAAGCCGTTTCATTGGTGCTGCCCGAACTGGCCGGCAAACTCAATGGCTTGGCCATTCGCGTGCCCACTCCCAACGTCTCGCTGGTGGATGTGGTGGTCAATATCAACAAGAGCGGCGTCACGGTGTCCAACGTCAA
>JBAQGR010000735.1:0-2296 GCA_049287895.1 Desulfatitalea sp. | reverse complement strand
CTGTCCAGCCACTGGCGCACCTCGGCCTGGCGCTCGACGGTCTCCTGCTTGTCCTTGATGCCGATCATCCGGCACAGGTAGGCCACCACCAAACCGGTAAAGACGCCCCAGAAGGCGCTGTGCATGGAGAGCGGGTTGGGCCACACTTTATAAGAGGCATAAACCGCGATCATGCCGGCGGCAACTCCCAGCACGGCCCCCATGGTGGGGAAGCGGAAGCCCCAGCAGACGCCCATCAGCAGGACGTACATCACGAAGCCGAAGGCCGTGGCCAGGGCGCCCAGGATGACCAGGGCCGCCGTGGAGGTGAGGCCCACATACAGCGCCGCGATGGTCAGGATTGTGGTCAGGAGGCGGTTGACCCAGATCTGCTCGGCATCGCCTGCCTTCTGGTTACGGATGAAGCGCCAGTAGATATCGCGCAGCAGGATCGATCCGCCGGTGTTGATGTAAGGCGCGGCCGTGGAGTGGATCGCGGCGATGGCGCCCATGAAGACCAGGCCGACCATGAAGGGCGGCAGGAAATTGTGCATCAAGGTCGGCACCACGATGCGGTCCGTGAGACCCTGGAAAGCCGCCACATTGGCCACTTCGAGCACTTTGGCGCCCATGCCCTGGAGGGCGGTGAAGAAGAACAGGGCAAAGCCGACCACGAAGGTGGACATGAAGGTCTGCTGCCAGGCCAATGGCTTGGGAGACTTGATGCCGAAGAAGGTCATGGTGAAGGCCGGCGACGATTGAATGCCCATCAGGGAGAACATGTAGGTCAAAATCATCACCGCCGTCCAGGAGGCCGCCCCTTTTTTGCCCAGGCCCCAGGTGATCACCTCTGGAACCGTGAGGAATTTCTGATCGAGCTTGGCCATGGCCGCGGTAAATCCGGCCCAGCCGCCGAACTGGGGTTGCACGATGACATAATACCCCATGATGACGATGCCGCCCACCAGGAGCACGAACTGGGTCACACCCACCCAGGCCCCGGCCTTCATGCCGCCGGTGACCACGTAGAACCATACGATGAAGGCCAGGAAGATGGCGCCCCAAGTAAAGTCAACACCCGTGATGATGTTGAAGAGGGCGCCGGCCGCCATCATCTGCACCGCCGAGTAGAAGATCGAATAGAGCACCGCGGTGAGCACCACCAGCGCGCGCAGCGGCTCGCTGTTGTAGTAGTAGGCATACATATCGCCCGGGGTGATGAACCCGTAGCGTTTGCCCAGCAGCCAGGTGCGCTTGGCGAAGAAAGTACCGGTAATGGGAATGGTGAGCACGTAGAACGAGGCGAACGCATAGGCCAAGCCGTCGCGCCAGATCAAACCGGGATGACCGATGAAGGTCCATCCGCTGAACGAGGCTGCCGTAGCCGCCATCAAAAAGGCGATAAACGGCACGGAGCGGCCGCCGATGGCATACCCGGCGGCGGTCTTCTCCTTGAAAAACCCCTTCATGCCTTCATAGAACGAATAGACGATGTAGAGCCCCAACATGATGTACACCCAAGTCGCAGCACTCATAACGTTCCTCCTTTTCCCTCCCGAGAAAGTTGCCCGCCGCCGAAGCGGCGGGCTGCCATTGTGATGGACGATCCAGTTCTCTCCCCAGATTTACTTCTGCACCATTTGACGAATATCATCCACGATATCGGGATTGGCCAAGGTGGTGACATCGCCGACATCTCGTTTATTGGAAATGGCGCCCAGAACCCGGCGCATGATCTTTCCGGAACGCGTCTTGGGCATGTCCTTGACGATCCAAACCTGGCGCGGTTTGGCGATTTTGCCGATCTGGTCGCAGATGGCGTCCGAAATCTTCTTGGCCAGTTCGGGTGAGGCTTTAAAGCCGGGCTTGAGGGCCACATACAGGTCGGGCTCACGGCCCTTGATTTCATGGGCCACCGGCACCACGGCCGCTTCGGCCACCTCGGTAACCACCAGCGCGGCCGATTCGATCTCCTTGGTACCCAGGCGGTGACCGGAGACATTGATGACGTCATCGATGCGGCCGAGGATGCGGTAATAGCCGTCCTGGGCTTCCACGGCGGCATCGCCGGCCAGGTAGGGCCAGTCGCGCCAATCCTTGCTTTTGGGATTCTTGCAGTAGCGGGCATAGTAGTTGGTGACGTATCGGTCGCGATCGCCCCAGATGGTTTGGAAGGCGCCCGGCCACGGGTTTTGGATGCAGATATTGCCTGCCTTGCCTGAACCGCTGGGCACCTGTTTGGCCTCATCGTCTAAGATGATGGGATGGATGCCCGGCATGCCCGGTCCGGCGCTGCCCGGCTTCATAGGCGTTATAC
>JBAQGR010000734.1:0-12928 GCA_049287895.1 Desulfatitalea sp. | reverse complement strand
GTCCGTCCCATGCCCTGTCAAGTGTGAAGCACTGATTCTCATGGCGATGGCATCTGTAGGTGAAACGCGGATCTGCAAATACAAAAACCCCATCCCGGTCGCGGGATGGGGTCAATATATCCCTTGGCAACCGAGACTACTGCATTCCGCGCTTGGAAGCTTTCAATGGATTGATCTTGGCTTTCGGCGCCGCAGCCGCCGCAACAATATGCGTGGCCAGATTGCAGTTGCCGCGCTTCCATTTCATCGCCGGCTCCGGGCATGCCGAACAGTACCAACCCGATTCAATCTGAGCGGCACGTGTGCACCCCTGGCAGGACTCGATAATTTCGTGGCAAAGGCCCCCGTTGTAACCGCACCCCTTGGCGGTCATGAAGGCACAGTCGGAACCCTTGCGGATGGTTTGGCAAATCATAGTAATCACCCCCTAAATATTTTTTGACAAAAAAAATAGCCAGAGCAGCGCTCATCCGGCCATTTTTCCAGAGAAACGTCCGGCCGCCATATAGGCAAGACGGTCAGAATTGTCAAGTGGAATATTTCTGTACCCTCGACCGCGTGGTGCTTCGACCGTTCCTGTTGCGTCCACCACGTATCTGCTTTCTGTTTCCTTGGACGGTTTGCGCTCGCCTTATAAGTATCGCCCCCGCGGGCCCTATTCTTTAGGAAATTTTAAACGCTTTTAGCCGGAAAGCAACCGGCCTAAGAAAAGAAACAATACGTTGACGCGCGGCCAAGCCATGTTCCCTCCCGCCGGGACGCCCAATAGCGACTCTCCGAAAATTGCTGCCATCAAGTCCCAAGAATGGCTCGATCGCGGAAATCTTTGCGATTCGAATAGGTTGGCGCGTGCGGCCCCCGAAGGTCCCCTTGCAAGTATCCCAAAGTTGATCTATGGTGATGGACTTGGGTGAGAGGCCTGCGGATCGAGGATAGGCAAAGGGATCGATCCGAGTGTATAGGCGCCGACCATGGCGGCAAAGGCTCCCAAGACATCGCCTATAGCATCGGAATAGACGGGTAATGATCGAAGCTCGAAAAAACGTTTCCATGAGGCGCCCAGGAGATAGGGGCGTTCCTTGTTGACCGAATAGGATAAACACATGGACCATCCCGAAGATCGAACCATCCTCGATGAAGCGGTCGCCGTACTGGAGTTGGAATCGGAAAGCATTTTGCGCATGAGCCGGCGGTTGGACGGCAGCTTTGTCCGGATGATTGATATGATCTGCAAATCCAAAGGGCGCGTCATCGTCTCCGGTATCGGCAAATCGGGCATCATCGCACGCAAAATCGCCGCAACGCTCAACAGTACCGGTACGCGCGCCCTTTTCTTGCATCCGGTGGAAGCGGTGCATGGTGATTTGGGAGTGGTCTGCCCGGAAGATATTTTTGTAGCCCTCTCGTCCAGCGGCGAAACACACGAATTGAACATCTTGCTACCGCCTGTCCGTGCCGTGGGCTGCCCCATCATCGCCTTCACTGGCAATACCACCTCAACTCTGGCCCGGCAGAGCGATCTGATCATAGATGTTGGCGTTGCCAAGGAGGCCTGCCCGCTGGGATTGGCGCCCACCAGCTCCACGACCGCCATGCTGGCCATGGGTGATGCGCTGGCCGTTGTTTTAATCAAGCGCAAAGCATTTAAAAGCGATGATTTCAAACGGTTTCATCCCGGTGGGGCATTGGGTCAGCGTTTGGCCCGCAAAGTGGGCGACATCATGCTCACCGGAAATGCGGTTCCATGGATCCGGATCGGCTCGCCCATGACCGCGGCCATCGAGGAGATGAATCGGCACAGTTTGGGAGTAATTTTGATTATCGAGGCCGACGACCGGTTGGCCGGCATCATCACCGATGGGGACATCCGGCGTGGCGTGGCGAGCCGCCAGCCCTTGCACGACATGCGCGTGGATCAGGTCATGAGTGCCACTCCCCGTCATGCCCAACCCGAAACGCCGGCCTACGACGCCCTCAACACCATGGAACATTTCCAGATCACGGTCCTGCCCATTGCCGATGAAAACAAAAAGGTAAAGGGAATCTTGCATTTGCACGATATACTGGGCAAAGGCGAATTTACGTTCAAAGGAGAAGGGCAATGAGCCAAGAAATTATCGACACATCCATTGCGAGCCTGGGCCGGGCCGGAATCGACTCGCCGCTGGTCAACGGCGACGCGAACAGCCGCCAGAGCTTCGTGGATGATAAGGATCGCATATTGGTCAGTATCCGCATGGCGGAGCTGGAAGCCGAATTGAAGAGAAAAAAGCCGCTGACTTATTTCGAATTGGCCGGGCCGCGCAAAAAAATCTATTACGACGCCAGCAAGCTGCGCTGCGCCCTGGTCACTTGTGGAGGATTGTGCCCGGGGCTTAACGACATCATCCGCTCCATCGTGCTGGAACTTCACCACCATTATGGTGTACGCAACATTTACGGAATGCGCTATGGCTTACAAGGATTTATTCCCAAATTCGGCCATGAAGTGATGGATCTGGGACCCTCGTCCGTAGCCAACATACTGGACCGGGGCGGATCGATCCTCGGTTCGTCCCGTGGCCCCCAGGATATCGATGAGATCATCGATTGCCTGGAGCGCATGAACATCAGCATCCTGTTTATGATCGGCGGTGACGGCACCTTGCGGGCGGCGGTCAAGATCGCCGATGCCATTCGAAAGCGCAACCTGAAAATCAGCGTGGTGGGCATCCCCAAAACCATTGACAACGACATCCACCTCATTTCGCGCTCGTTCGGTTTCGACACGGCCGTGGATGTCTCGACCCAGGCCATCATCGGCGCCCACAATGAAGCCGCCGGCTACCCCAACGGCATCGGCCTGATCAAACTGATGGGACGCCACTCCGGCTTCATCGCCTCCACGGCCTCCCTGGCGCAGCAGGATGTCAACTTTGTTTTGATTCCCGAGGTGGATTTTGACCTGGAAGGCCCCAGCGGTCTTATGGCCGCCCTTGAAAAACGGCTGGCTTCCCGCAGCCATGCGGTGATTGTCGCGGCCGAGGGGGCCGGTCAGAAGTTTTTTAATGATTCCCTGGAGGAGCGGGACGAATCGGGCAACATCCGGCTCAAGGACGTCGGCATTTTTCTTAAAAACGCCATCTCCAACCACTTCAAAGAGCGCAACATTGAAATCAACATGAAGTATATCGACCCCAGCTACATGATCCGAAGTCTGCCGGCCAATGCCAACGACAGCGTTTTCTGCGGATTTCTGGGACGCAACGCCGTGCATGCCGGGATGGCCGGCAAGACCAAACTGGTGATCGGCCGTTGGAACAACCATTTCGTGCATATCCCTATGGAAGCGGCTACCAGCAAGCGCAAACAGGTATGTCCGGACGGTGAGCTGTGGTCGGCCGTGCTGGAGGCCACCGGTCAAGGCTCCTTGAAGAATCCCGCGTAGCCTGGAACCGCGGTAAACTAAGAGATCACTTTTCTAAAAGTTGAGCGATCACGGCGGCATGCTTCTGCGCCGCGCCACGGTGGGAGATGATAGCCTGCCGGGCCGATCGGCCGGCATCTTGGGCCGCGGAGGGGTTCCGCAACCACGCTTCGGAAATGACCGCCATCTGATCGGCATTATGTACCGTGCGGCCACCGCCCGCTGCTTCGATCAACTGCCGGGCATCGGCGAAATCCTCCATGGAGGGTCCATACATGACCGGCTTGGCCCAGACCGCCGGCTCCAACACATTTTGCCCGCCCTTGGGCACCAGGCTCCCGCCGCAAAATACAAAGCTGGCTACGCTGTAAGTGTCGTATAGTTCGCCGATGGTATCCAACACGACCACCGGACAGGTGCGCGGGCTACTTGCACCTTCCAATTGACTGCGACGCTGGCAGGTCAACCCATTCTGCCGGACATACTGTTCGATCTGCCCGACCCTGGTGGTGTGGCGGGGGGCAAGAATCAACACCGCTTGGGGGAAAGCCCGCAACAATCGACCAAATGCCTTCAAAACGATCAATTCTTCGGGATCGCGGGTACTGCCGGCCACGAAAACAGGCGTCTGTTCCTCCAGGCCATAGAGTGCCATGGCCCACCGCCTGGCAGGGTTGTCGCCGATGAGGGGATCAGGGCTATCAAACTTGGCGTTGCCGTGAACAGCTATGTGATTTTCGTCAGCCCCCAGCGAGTGGATGCGCACGGCATCGTCCCGCGATATCATGCTGAAGGCATCGATGTGGTCCAGCGTATACTGTATCAACGGCCGTATCCGGAGATAGCGGTGGATCGAACGCACCGAAATGCGGCCATTCAATACGGCCGTACGAACCCCCATACGTCGCGCCTTGATGATCAGATTGGGCCACAATTCGGTTTCCAGAAGGGCCAGCACATCGGGCCGAACCATGGTCAAGGCTTTACCGGTAGGGCCGATCAGGTCGATGGGCGCGTAAAAACAGGGCACGCCATCCTTGAAGAGCGCTTGGGCTCGAGTTAGCCCCTGCCGAGTGGTGGTGGAGAGGGCGATCCGGCAGTTCGGCAACTGAGCCAGCAGGGAGGGGATGATGGCGGCGGCCACCCCCACTTCACCGACGGAGACCGCATGCAACCAGACGCGGGGACCTTGCTGAAACTCGTTACGGATGGAGGGGGGGTACCACCCCAGACGCTGACGAAATCTTTCACGATCTTCCGGATTATTGCGATGCCGCAGCCATAGCGGTGCAATCAGCGAGAGCCCCGCACAGGTGCCGATGAGGTTGTATGCGAAATGCAGAAAGTTCATGGATGCGGAATTTCGATGAACCGATCGCCCTTGATCCGCAGAAGGCTGAGCCGTTTGATAGCCTCCCCGTTGAGTGCAAAGGCCGTCGGACCGGTGACCCCATCTGCTTGGTAAGCTTGTTTCAAAGCGTCCCGCAATTCGTGGCGCAATCTTATATCGGGATGGGACAGCAAGTCGATCAATAGGTTGGCCGTATCGAAGGCGAACGCCTCCATGATGCCCGGATCGGAATTATAGATGGCTCGATAGGTATCCACGAAGTTGCGCACGGCTGGCGCAGAACTGTCTTTGTAAAACCCATCCACCATTATGGCATTCTGGGCATAGGCTTGGGTCATATCGATGAGCTGCTTGGAGTGCCACAGGTTGGTACCCGCCAAAAATACATTCTTGATATCATGGTACACCAATTGGGGCAGAATCAAACCGGCCGTCTTGGGTGCGTCGGGGATAAACAAAACGTCGAAATCAACTTCGACCCCGTTTTCCTCTCCCTTGGCCATGCGGGTCATGACCGCCTGCTTAACGCGATCCTGGTCCGGGTCCTGATAAAAAAGGCCGGCCGCCCTCGTGACCGGATCGGGCAGCACCACTTCCAAATTGTCAGAAGCCTTTGAACGACGCTGATAGTAAGGTGCCCTCTCCACCCGCACCACCGGCCGGGCATTTAAATCGGCCGGCACGGGGAGATGCAGTCCCGCAAGTTTCTTTATCGTTACGGCGAAATCGGTCTGCCCGGGGGCATACGCTTCCGCACCGACCATGCGACCGCCTTGACGCACCACCTCATCCCAAAAAAGCGTCATGAAGGTCTTGCCGTAGGGTTCGTCCGGATACATCACGGCAAAGTCGCGCAACCCCAAATCCTTGACAAAGTAGCTCACCAACGTTTGAACCTGATTTTGGGGCGTAATAAAATGGCGGAAGATATAGTCGCCGATGGCGGTAATTTCCGGTTTCTGGGTGAAGGTCACCATGGGGATATTCAGCCGCTGAGCCTCCCGGGCAGCCGCCTGAGCCGTGATGATGGGCCCGATGATGGCCCCCACCTTTTCCTGCGCCAATGCGCGGACCTCTTGAACGGCACGCGCATCGTCGGAGGCCGTATCTTTGACAATCAGCTTGATGGCGACCGGCGTTTCACCGCCTTGCATGAGACTGAGGGCCATTTCGATGGCGTTGAGTACCCGTTGACCGTAGGCCTGATGGGAACCGCTTAACGGCAGCAGGCAGCCGAGAGTGTAAGGCGCGAACGAGAGACGCTGGGTGAGTTCCCGGATCAGATTATCCACTTCGGCGCCTTTGGGGTGATCGGGAAAGGCGCTTCGAAAAGCGGTCAGCAAGCCCTGCGCATCGCCATCGTTTCCAGCGGCCATTTGCACCATGGCATAGCGGTACATCATTTCGGCGCGGATCTGTGGGTCGTCGATTTGATCCCACAGGCTATGCACCCCAGGCCCATCCATGCGCTCGACGCTCTGCATGAGCAAAGTCTGCCATTGTTCGCTTTCCGGCGGCGGCAGTGCTTTGAACAACCGATAGGAATAGAGCGCCGTGTTGGCCGAATCTCCGGCCGATTGATATACGTGGGCCAATCGCCGCCATAGATCATGACGCACTGGTGGGGCCAGATCGCTGCTCAACATTTGGAGGGCCAGATCCACTGCTTCGGCTGAACGCCGCCCCTGGATTAACACATCGATAAGCCCTAAACGGGCCTCATTCGCAGCCGGACTTTGGGGGAAGGTATCGATGGCGTTACGATAAAACGCCTGAGCAGCGCTGAAATCTCCCTGGCGTTGATAGATCGAGCCGATCCGCTGCAAAGCCGCGGCAGCATGCCGGCCATGGGGGAACTGGCCTAAATAGCGGCTATACTGAGGCAACGCCTGATCGGTCCGTCCCTGCTGGTACAGTGATTCCGCTTCCTGGAAGACCAGATCTTCGGCATCCGGTGGGCTGAGCGCTTCTGGCCGTTTCTGGGTCTGAGAGACGCAGGCACAGATGCACAACAAAATAATCAACGGCCAAGTCTGGCCGAACCGAAACCATCGCAAGGCATAAAGTTTGGAAAGCACGCGTTCCTCAAATAAGATAGCAGGATTAAAAACCTTAACCGCAGCGGCTATTCAAGTAAAAGGGAAAGGCTTTCAAGAATGAACAATGTGCGATCTTAAGAAACTCGAAGCACTATTTTTTTCCAACACCATTGGATGGATGACTCTTTCCTTCGACCTTCAACCGGCAACCCTTGCGGTTCCTTTTTGCGCCCAATCTACACTAAAACGCTATATTGTCAAACCTTTCATGGAATTTGCGTCCATGCGCGCTGAAATCTTGACATAATACTTTGTAAAACCATATAGTAACAAAATATCAGCCCAGCCGCATCCGGCCTTCTGGACGACAACAATCTATTTTATACTCTTTGCAAAGGCGGACAAAACAATGCAAGCAACCCCCATCGTTTTAGCCATCGTAATGGTCCTTGCCCTGCTGCGACCGGCATCGGCCGAATTTTACCGCTACGTCGACAAGCACGGCAACGTGTTGTACACCGACGACTTGAGCAAAGTGCCCGCAGACCAGCGCGAGCAGGCCCGCTCCTATGATGAGTCCTTCAGCGAGCCGGCCAAGCCCGCAGAAAGTTCACCCCCAAAAGCGCCCGCGCCCGAGAATCCTGCCGCGGCCCCGGCCATGGAAGGGGAACGCCGCCAGTTGGAAGAACAAGAAAAGATTCTGAACCGCGAATATGAAGCTTTGATGAAACAACGGGCCTCCCTGGACGAAGAGAAAGCCAAGGCCGTCACTCCCGCACAAATAAAGGAGTACAACCAAAAGATCGTCGATTTCAATACGCGTATTAAAGCCTATGAAGTTAAACAAGATACCTATTCGGAAAAGGTCAAGGCGTTCAACGAACGCTCAAAGTCCAAACCATCGGAGGCTCAACAGCAATAGGAGGAGATAGCATGTCAAAAATCACCCAAGCTGATTTTAAAAAAGCGTTGGAAGTCGGTCGCCCACCCAACATCAAATCCCTGTTTCCCAACTCCCAGGCGCTGCTGATCAGCGGCAAGTACATGGACTTGGCTATGCTGGCCAAAGGCAAGAGCATCTGCATCGCGGCCAACGGTCGCAGCATCTTTGTGGTCCGCGGGGCTTTACGCGCCGCGCAAAGAGCCAACTCGGTGCTGATCATTGAAATCGCCAAATCCGAAGGCGGCGCCGACGCCTATTGCGCGGTCAACTATTGGAACATGGCGCGCATCGTGGATGCCCTGTGCAACGAAATGAACATCACGATTCCGGTGGCTATTCACGCGGACCACTACGGTATTAAAAACGAGAAAGATATCAATACCGCCCGCAACGAAATCCCCTCCATGTTCGATGCCGGCATCACCTCCATCGCCATCGACGCCTCCCATATGACGGACGACCAAAACCTGCTGGCCAGCATTGCGCTGAATCCCTATGTGCCCAAGTGGGCCGGTCTTGAAACCGAAGTGGGGGAAATCAAGGGCAAAGAGGGCCTCTCCACCCGACAGGAAGCGCTCTTTCTCATCCAGGGGCTCAACGCCCACGGCATCTTTCCCAACTGGATCGCCTTGAACAACGGCACCACTCATGGCATCGAAGCCAGCGCCCAGGGCATCCAGGTCGAGTTGACCGCCGACATCCATGCGGCCCTGAAGCAATACAGCGTTTCCGGCGCCCAGCATGGCACCTCGGGAAACAGCTCCGAGCGTCTGCGCGAGATTGCTCAGCAAACCCGCACCACCAAAGCCAACGTGGCCACAGCTCTGCAAATGATCTCCTGGGGTCTGGAGGTCAACGACTACGGCAACGCCATCCTGAACGACGCCAAAGAGTTCATCAAAGTCAAAGACCAGGGGATGACCGAAGAGATGTGGGCCCAGGTGAAAGCCTATGCCCAAGGCAAGAGTTATAAAATCGGCGACTACAAGAAACTCAACCTGCCCTTCGAAAGCAAGCTGCTGACCCAGCCCAAGGAGATCCGCGAACGCATGGCCAAACGGGTGGAAGATTTCGTCTATAGCATGCTGATCAATGTATTTAATGCCCAGGACACCGCCCCGCTGGCCATTGAAGCGATTCTAAAAGCCGGCGGCTACGACCCCGGGCCGAAAGGCGAACGGATTGAAAAACCAGCCGAATGGACTCCCGAAAAAATTGTCGCGCGCGGTAAAAATATAAATTCGACAAAGGGTCCCGACGGCAATTTCGACGATTGAATCCTCCTGACCCGATCGGTATTTCGAGTGCCTTGATAAGCCAGGGGCAGAAGATGCCCCTGGCTGCTTTCCCGCCCGATACCCCATCCCATCCAATAATAATTCTATATAATTTCGTCAGCATACAAGAATTTTGCCCCACCAACCATTTTTTCTCTTAAGTTCCTCAATAGACCGTCGATACTAAGAACGGAGGTACCACTTATGTATATACACAGCTACCAAATCCATAATGTGCTCAATGTGTACCGTAAACAATTGAGCCAGGGAGCAGGTACCAAGGGCAGCGACCCGATGCCGGCGGCGCCGAAAAACGATCGCGTCGAGCTCTCGGCCAACTTTCAACGCCAATCGCTCATCGATCAGGTATCGGCTGAGATTGTGGACCGGATCGCCCAGGGCGGTCCCCAAAGACGGTTCGAAGAGGCTTTCGCCCAGCAGATGAATCGTTCCACGGGCACTGAAACAGGGCGAACATCCAAGCGGGAAGTGGAATTCACCTATACAGTGATCGACGAGAACAATCGCAAAATCACCAACACTTTGCCGGTCGAGAATTTCAGCCCATTGACCGGCCAGCCGACGCAAGTAGAGAAAGGAGGATCATCATGATTAACAACATCAGTGAAGGAACGCTTCGGACCGCAGTCAAGATCGATCCCAGTGAAGCGATTCATGACAGGCAGGTACACCAGGCCAAGAGTGAAGAGATCCGGAAGGCCCGGCCGATCGAAAACACGGAGTCCGGCGGCAAAGCCAGATCGAAAAGCGCTCAAAATGAAGACACGACCATGAGCAAGTATCTGCTGGACGACAAAATGGTGGTATTTGAAAAATACAATAAAGACGGAGAATTACTTTATCGTATACCACCGAATTACAAGCCGGTGAACGAAAGGGCCTAACCGCTACCCCCGCACTCCCCCGCTTTTCCCCCGCCCGCTCACGCCGGTCCGGTAACCGGCTCCGTCTCTTCTATTTTGGCGGCCCGCCAGAATGCTTCCATCTCTTCCCGGGAGACCGATTCCAGTGTTCTGCCCTGCTCGATGGCCATGGTTTCCATGCGCTTGAAACGGCGCACAAACTTTTCGGTGGATCGTGAGAGCGCGGTTTCCGGATGAATACCGGCCAGACGGGCTACATTGACCAGAGTAAAGAGGACATCGCCGAACTCCTCGACCACCTTGGTCCGATCCGCGCCCACCGATCCTGTCCGCGGTGCCAACTCCTCCTGGAATTCTTCCCATTCGGCTTCGGCCTGCGCCATTACTCCCTTGACACTGTCCCAGTCAAAACCGATGCCGGCGGCGCGCTCGGAAATCCGGTAGGCCCGCAGCAATGCGGGCAGTCCCGCCGGCACCGAATCCATTAAAGAACCGGCCGCGGAACCTTTTTCCTGCTTTTTGATCTCCCGCCAGCGCTCTTTCACTTCACCCGCGGTCTCCACTTTGTCCGACCCAAAAACGTGGGGGTGACGATGGATCATTTTGCGCAGGTTTTGCCCCAGGACATCGGTGGGCCCAAAACGTCCCTGCTCATGGTATAGGTGCATCAGAAACAGGATCTGAAAAAGAACATCGCCCATCTCGTCGCGAATGGCAGTAGTGTCATCGGCGGTGATGGCCTGGACCAGTTCAAAAGCCTCTTCAATCAGATAGACGGTCAATGAGGCGGGGGTTTGCTTGCGATCCCAGGGGCAGCCATTTTCGCCTCTCAAGGTGGCGATCAATTCCATGACAGCCGCAAAGGTCGGTGCGGGAACTATTTTTTCTTGGGTTGCCACGTTTGCTTGAGTTCCTTCAGGTGGGCATCAAAAAGGGTTTTCATGTCCGCCGATGCCGTGCGCACCATAAGGGTGCTAATCCCCATAGTGTGCCGGACCAGGAGGGAGTCACGTAAAAAAGCAGTGTTTTGGGGCAGGAAGGTGGTCAGAATGGCTACGATCACCGAAACGATGAGCACGCCCTTGATGGCTCCGAACAGTGCCCCGGTAATCCGATCGGTCCATCCCAGGAAAGCGATGTTCATCAAATATTTGATCACCACCCCCGCAATGCTGACCACCAGATAAACCCCGAAAAACAGTATCAGAAAACTGACGATGTTGGCATAGGCGGCCGTGGTGATCCACCGCCCCAGGGTTTTGGCCATCTGCGGGTAGTAGTTAAAGGCGAAATAGAAGCCCCCCAGGACGCCGATCAGCGCGGAAAGCTCCTTGACCAGGCCCCTGAAGATACCACGGATCAAACAATACCCTAAGATAACGGCCAAAACATAATCGAGCAGATTCACGATTCACCTTAATATTTAGTGGGTAGTGACCAAATCGGACTATAGATTGGCCAAAAAAAGTGGCTGAAGCTAACAAAGGCCGCTGAAGGCGTCAAGGATTTATAAGCGGAAGTTTGAAGACATTTGCCGTTTGCAATCGATTGGAAAGTTTTATATTCTCTTGGATTACGGCGGATGACCCTTGGAAGGTCATCGCCATCAGCGCACAGCAGTCCACGGTATCGCATCATCGGGGCCGTGCGCAAAGGAGAGCGCCGGGATCCGGTAGCCGATGAACGAAAAAGCGCATCAAGCCAAAATCACCTTCACCGACGTGGAGCTATCCCGCCACCTGTTCGGCGAGCATAACAGCCATCTGCAGCTCATCGCCAAAACGTTGGGGGTTGAGATTCAGGCCCGCGGGAACACCGTGCACTTGCAAGGGGATCAAATCCCTGTCCAGTTGGCGCAAAACCTGTTGACCCAGTTGTACGGCCTGCTCAAAGAGCGTTATCCGGTTTATGCCACGGACATCGATTACGCCATCCGCGTGCTCAGCGCCGATGATAGCGCCCAGCTCAAAGATATCTTTCTGGATACGGTTTACATTACCGCCAAAAAGACGGCCATTACCCCCAAAAGCAGGGCTCAAAAAGAGTACATCGACGCCATCCGCCACCACGACATCGTCTTCGGCATCGGCCCGGCGGGTACGGGAAAAACCTATCTGGCCATGGCCATGGCCGTCGCGGCCCTGACCAAAGGGACGGTAAGTCGGATCATTCTCACCCGGCCGGCCGTGGAGGCCGGTGAAGCGTTGGGCTTTTTACCGGGCGATCTGGCTGAAAAAGTCGATCCTTACCTGCGCCCGCTCTACGATGCCTTGCACGACATGATGCGCTTTGAAAAAGCCACCAGTTTGATGCAACAAGGGATCATCGAGGTGGCGCCTATCGCCTTCATGCGCGGCCGCACCCTGAACGATTCGTTTATCATCCTCGACGAAGCCCAGAACACCACCTCGGAACAGATGAAGATGTTTCTGACCCGCATCGGTTTCAGCTCCAAGGCGGTCATCACCGGCGACATCACCCAAATCGATCTGCCGCCCCAAAAAGTGTCCGGCCTCATCGAGGCCAAAGATATTTTGGCCCACATCGCCGGCATCAAAATGGCGTTCTTCTCCCAGCGCGATGTGGTGCGGCACCGTCTGGTCCAGGACATCATTCTAGCCTATGAAGGCGTAAGCCAAAAAAGGGCGGCCGCGGCCAATGGCGTGCAACGATACGCGGAGCCATTGCCGCAGCGATAAGAGTAATGTGCATACCATGAGCGCCGAGAGCAAAAAGAGAACCGCCTTCACCGACCATCTGGGCAAATGGCTCAAAGGGCTGGTGCTGACATCGGTGGTGGCTCTCTTTCTGGTGTTGCTCTATCCCAACCTGGTCGTCCGCCAGCCCATCTACAATCTGGGCGATATCGCCGAACGGGATATCAAGGCGCCCCAGGACTTTTTTGTGGAGGACAAGGCCGCCACGGCCGCCAACCAGCAGCAGGCCGCCGACCAGGTCCTGACCGTTTACGACTTTGACCCGCGCATCGCGCCCCAGATCATCGATCGCGTGCGCACCGCCTTCGGCC
>JBAQGR010000733.1:0-1870 GCA_049287895.1 Desulfatitalea sp. | reverse complement strand
CGTAAAAAGTGTCTCGGTGCCCGTTAACGTCATTCCCGCGCAGGCGGGAATCCAGTCTTTCCAAGTGTTTCTGGACTCCCGCCTACGCGGGAGTGACGCCTCGGGGACTTTTTACGATGTTCTCAATCTTGGGCAGGTGCTTGAAATGCAGCGTGACTTATGTTATATTTTTATAAAATATAACCAAGGGGGCATATTATGTACACAACCAATTTGCGCAAAGTCGGCGGTTCAATCATGCTGGCCGTTCCCCCCGCCATCCTTGATCTGATGCATCTGAAGGCAGGTGCCAAGGTCCGTATTGCTGTCGATGGTGGACGCTTAGTCGTCGAATCAAACCTGCGGCCGCGCTATAGCCTGGATGAGCTTCTGGCCCAATGTGATGCCACGGCCGACCTGACCACCGATGAGCGGGAATGGCTCGACTCAAAACCGGTTGGCAGTGAGCTGCTGTAAACTCTCCTCCATCAACACTATTGGATATCGATTATGGAACGCGGTGATATTTACCTGGTATCCCTCGACCCCACTTCCGGGCATGAGCAACAGGGCACGCGGCCTGTCCTGGTGGTGTCGCCGGGCGCCTTCAATCGACTGACACGCACCCCGGTGGTACTGCCGATCACTACCGGCGGGAGCTTTGCGCGCACGGCCGGCTTTGCCGTATCGCTCGTTGACGCGGGCACGAAAACCACGGGCATCATCCGGTGCGACCAGCCCCGTGCGCTAGATATGGGGTCGCGCCACGGCCGAAAAATAGAAAGCGCACCTGAATCGATCATGGACGAGGTATTGGCAAAATTGGCCACGCTTTTCGAGTAAGCATTCTTGATGGATTCCTAAAAAGTCGCTCGGATTCCGTTCTGCGCTGATCGCTGGCGCGAGAGCCCACGGCCCTTTACCGCCCTATTGACAGAAAGCCAATGAAGTGATTATGTCTAGCCTGTCTAGAAATAATCGTATCGTCATGATGAGGTGTACCATGTTCGAACATTGGCAACTGCAGGACGCAAAGAACCGGTTCAGTGAAGTGGTCCAAAAAGCGCTGAAGGATGGCCCGCAATTTGTCACTAAACACGGGGTTGAAACCGTGGTGATCATGTCGGTGGAGAGATATCGCCAACTCGCCCAGCCCAGAAAACCGCTGGTCGACTTTTTCAGAGAGTCGCCGCTCGCCCGAGCCGATCTTGATCTGGAAAGAAACCGCGATCTGGCGCGCGAGGTGGACTTCTGAGGTATTTGCTGGATACTTGCGTCATTTCCGAGCTGGTCAAACCCCAGCCGAATGTGGAACTCGTTGACTGGTGCGGCCGACAGAACGAGGAATCACTTTTCTTGAGCAGCATCACCATCGGTGAAATTCAAAAAGGCATCTCCAAGCTGCCTCCGTCGGAAAGAAAGAAAACGCTCCAGAATTGGCTCGATACCGATCTGCTGGATAGGTTCGGTGACAGGATCATTGGCATCGACACAAAAGTCGCCAGGATGTGGGGAGAAATTCAGGCCGCCACAGAAAAGACAGGCCTGAAAATGCCGGTCATCGACAGCCTCATCGCATCCAGCGGCCTGGTTTACGACTTGACCATCGTGACGAGGAATGTCCAGGATATGCAGGCCAGCGGTGTTCGATTGTTAAATCCCTGGAAGTGATTGGAAATGACTAAAATCCGAAGAGTAAAGCTTTTCAAGTATGGGGCGAGCCAAGCAGTGCGGCTTCCCACCGAATTCCGTTTCGAAGACGACCATGTTTACATTTCCCGCGATGAATTGACCGGTGACGTTGTGCTATCCGACCACCCTGGGGCTAAAACCTGGAGCGACTTATTTGACTTGCTGCATACCCTGGATGTCCCGGACGACTTCATGGCTC
>JBAQGR010000732.1:0-3258 GCA_049287895.1 Desulfatitalea sp. | reverse complement strand
GAACGGCTGGATATTGGCGCGGCTGCGCGCACTGCGTTGGATGGCGCCATAGAGCCGGGACAGGGGCTGGCGGCACAGTAGCCCGGCGGTAATGGCCCGGCCCCAGGGGCGGCCGTAGAAGAGTTCCATCCATCTGCGCCCATACACCTGTTCGACTTCCGTGCGACCTGCGCCGCGGTTATAGATGAGGATATCGTCGGACATGACGGGAGGCTCCATTGGAACGCAAAATCCTTCCTAATTTAATTCTTTGGACTCGATTTTGACCGCCACCGCAAAGCGTCCTGGTCCGGAGAGGAGCAGACCGATGCAGACGCAGGCCAGCGTGCCGACATAGAGCGCCAGGGTTTTGTAGCCGCTGTTGATGAAATTAAAAAAATAGACGGCGTACACGGTGGCCAGCAAGGCGGTGCTGAATCGAAACAGGTAACCGGTGAGCAGCCCCACGCTGGCCAGAACCTCGATGGCCAGAATGGTCCCGCCGACCACGATGTCTGGAAAAGCGGCGCTGAAAAAAGGGATCTCTTTGCCCACCAAGGCCCAAGCGCGTCTGCCGTCGATCAGGCGGGGCAGCGCAAAGATGAGCAGGCTGGCGGCAATGCCCAGGCGGATGACGAGCAGGCCGGTATTCAAACGGTGTTCACTGGTAGTTGCCATCATCACTCCTCATAGTTTTGGGGGTTATGGGGTTTCCGGCCGATGAAGAGAACGGCCACGCCTAATGTCAGCTTGCGGTAGCACACCTGTTCGAAGCCGGCGGCGCGCATCATCCGCGCAAACGTGGCCGCCGGTGGGAATTGGGCCACCGATGCGGGCAAATAGGTGTAAGCATATGTATGCTTGGAGAAAATCCGTCCCAACAGCGGCAGCAGGCGGTTGAAGTAGAAGAGGTAGGCTTTACGCAACGGGCCGTGATCGGGGGTGGCCAACTCCAGGACGGCCAGCCGGCCGCCGGGTTTCAAATGGTTCCGGAACCGGCGCAGCACCGTGGCCTTGTCCTGGATGTTGCGGATGCCGAAAGCGATGGTAACGGCATCGAAGCACCCGGTTCGGAACGGCAGGGCAAAGGCATCGGCTGCCGCCAGGTGAACCACCGGGCGGCCTAGCGGGTCCCGCACCTTGGAGCCGGCCGACCGCAACATCTGGAGTGCAAAGTCGGCCCCCACCACCACGGCCTGGGGGCCGAGGTGTGCGATGATCGCCAGACCCACATCGGCTGTACCGCACGCCACGTCCAGGACCCTGGCTTGGGGCGGCAGCGCCAGGGCGTCGACCAGAGCGCGACGCCATTGCACATCACGACGCAAACTAAGGAATCGATTCAAAAAATCGTAATGCGGGGCGATGTGATCGAACATCTCGCGCACGAAGGGCAGCTCCCCGGAATTGATTGACAACCTAAGCTCTTGCATTAAGTTTCGCCTTTGATTATGAGTGGCGACCGTTTATCAATGCTAAAGACAAACGGTTTTGCTTGAGCGATGGCCCGCAAGCGTCGATAGATGTAACACAAACCAGACACATCCAACAAGGATCAATCGGAAAACCTTATGAGGAGCAAAAGGGATTACTACGAAGTACTCGGTGTCGCAAAAAGCGCCTCGGAGAGCGATCTGAAAGCCGCTTACCGCAAACTCGCACTCAAATATCACCCCGATCGCAATCCCGGAGACAAGGCCGCGGAAGATAGCTTCAAAGAAGCGGCCGAAGCCTATGAAGTGCTGCGCGACGCCCAGAAACGTCAGCTATACGATCGCTACGGCCATCAAGGCTTGGAAAATTCAGGCTTTTCCGGATTCGGGGGATTCGAAGATATCTTCTCCAGCTTCGGGGACATTTTCGAAGATTTCTTCGGGTTCAATTCCCGCCGGGGCGGCCGTGGCCGAGCCCAGAGGGGCGCCGACCTGCGCTATGATTTGAGCATCAACTTCATGGAAGCGGTCTTCGGCGTCGAAACCACCATCGATTTGGAAAAGCACGAAACCTGCACCGCTTGCGAGGGTCGCGGCGCCGAACCCGGAACCCATCCCGAAACCTGCCCCCAGTGCCGTGGGGCCGGTCAGGTGGGGCGCAGCCAGGGCTTCTTCACCATTCGCACCACCTGCCCCCAGTGCCGCGGGGCCGGTCAGATCATCGCCAAACCCTGTAAAACGTGCAATGGCCATGGACAGCACATGGCCCGCAAGAGCGTAACGGTAAAAATTCCGGCCGGGGTGGACAGCGACTCGCGCTTGCGCCTTTCAGGCGAAGGGGAAGCCGGGGCCATGGGCGGACCCGCGGGCGATCTGTATGTCTTTATCCATGTCAAACCCCACGACTTTTTCCGGCGCGAAGAAAACGACGTGATTTGCCAGATCCCCATCTCCTTTGTCCAGGCCACTCTGGGTGACAAGATCGTCGTGCCGACGCTCAAGGGCGAAAAAACTTTGGAGATTCCCAAGGGCACCCAATTCGGAGATGTCTTCCGCTTCCGCAGCGAAGGGGTCCCTTCGTTGCGCACGGGTCGACCCGGCGACCAGGTCATCCAGGTCACCGTCAAAACCCCCACCAACCTGAACAAAAAGCAAGAGGCTTTGCTCAAGGAGTTTGCCGCCCTCGAGGATGCCAAGCTCGGCAAGCGGCTCAAGGAATTGTTCAAGGGCGCCGCTTCCAAAGCCGCCAACTAGCGCCAACGAGGGAGACCCGCCATATGTTCGAACTGAAAATTATCACCCATTTCGCGGCGGCGCACCAACTGCGCCTGGTGGCTAAAAAATGTGAGAACCTGCATGGGCACAATTGGAAAGTGGAGGTATGCGTGGCCGGCAAGCATCTCAACGACGCCGGCGTGCTCATCGACTTCGGCGAGCTCAAGTCCCACGTCAACGCCATCGTCGCCAACCTGGACCACAAATTCCTCAACGAGCTGAACCTGTTCGACGGCAACCCTTCGTCGGAGAGGCTCGCTGTTTACATCGCCGAAACCCTGGCCCCCAAATTGGCCGGCAGCGGCCTCCAGGTCAGCCGCGTGACCACCTGGGAGTCGGAGGATGCCTGCGCGACGTATATACTTTAAAGGTATAAAACCATATCTGATTGTTACAGCACCAGCGGCTCAAATTCCAACCGAATACCGAATCGATGCGCGACGCTCTCCTGGATCGCCTTTGCCAGGGCCATCACCTCGCGGCCCGTGGCGCCCCCTTGATTGACCAGCACCAACGCCTGTTTTTCATAAACAGCCGCCTGCCCCATCCGGCGGCCTTTCCAGCCGCACGC
>JBAQGR010000731.1:0-7208 GCA_049287895.1 Desulfatitalea sp. | reverse complement strand
AGAGTTGCCGGTAACTTTCAAATCAGAGCCATATCCGGTTTTGAACCAATCCAACGTGATGTTTTTTGGAGGAGGCACATCGTGAGCAGCTTTAAGAAAACCTTATGCGCGGTTGTGGCGATCTTGTTGTCCCACGTCTGCGGCGGCCAGAACCCCCTGTACGCCGCCGGCCGCCTAGAGGGCAAAAAAATCCTGCATATCGAATCGTACCACGAGGGTTATGAGTGGAGCGACGGCATCGTCAACGGCGTCCAATCCGTGCTGAAGGAGACCGGGGTCGAGCTGGAAATCTTTCGGATGGACACCAAGCGCAACCCGTCCGAAGAGTGGAAACAGCAGGTGGCGCTCAAGACCAAGGCGTTCGTCGAAAGCTTCAAGCCGGATGTCATCATTGCTTCCGACGACAATGCCTCCAAGTATGTCATCATGCCCTTTTACAAGAATGGACCGATTCCGGTGGTGTTTTGCGGCATCAACTGGGACGCATCCATTTATGGGTACCCTTACGCCAACGCCACCGGAATGATCGAGGTCGATCCCATTGAAGAGATGCAGCGCTATTTTAAGCGCTTCGCCAAGGGACTGCGGGTGGCCTATATAGCCGTTGACAACGAAACCGACCGAAGCATTGGGGAGAATATGAGCAAACGCTTTGTCGGCGGCAAGATGCAGATCTACCTGGTCAAGACCTTCGCGGAATTCAAGCAGGCCTGCCTCAACGCTCAGAAGGAAAACGACGCCCTGTTGCTGAACAACAACGCCGGCATAATCGACTGGAACCATGAAGAGTTCATTGCCTTTGCGGACCGCGAGATCAAGCTGCCCTCAGGCACCACCACCACATGGATGGCTCCCTACACTCTCTTTGCGGTCGCCAGGATGCCCGAGGAACAAGGAAGCTGGGCGGCCGGCGCAGCTTTGCGCATTTTGGAGGGCACGCCGCCGGCCCAGATCGAGTTTGCTTACAATAAAATGGCGGTGTTGACGGTCAACATGCGCGTAGCCAAGAAGCTGGGCGTTTTTTTCGATCTGGCCGACCTGCAGCGGGCCAGAATTCTGCGAGAATAGCCGTCTCATTGAATGCGCCGGCAAATGCCCCTGGCAGGGTTGTGTGAGTATGTATAGCAGAAGAGTGCGATGAAGCTTCAATCCAAATTCAATCTTTTCGTGTTCGTTATTCTGCTGCTCATGGCGTCATCGACCGTGGCGGTGGGCAAGGTCATCATCGATCAGATCGTCTATACCTACAACAGGGAACTGCTGGAATACGAAGCTACGGGCCTGGCCAAAGAGGTGGCCGATGCCTACCAGGTGCTCTCCCTGGCAGGTGTTGTCACCTTGCCCGAATACATCCGGCGCTCACAAGACGAGTTGATCGAGCGTTTTTTAAAACGCAATTTCAGAATGCGAACCAGTCATTTTTTCATCATTACGGATAAAAAGGCGGTTGTCTTTCATCCGAATTTTTCGCCCGGGGCATCACTTGATGCGGCCTTTGCGGACGAGCTGCTGAACCGGCGCGATGGATTCGGACAATATCGCTACAACGGCCGCGACCATTTCGCGGCGTTTCACTTCTTTCCAGAGTGGCAGTGGCTGATCGTGCTGTCGGTGACCACCGAAGAGGTGAACGCCAACCGCAATGCCTATGTCTATCAGGTATGCTGGATCTCCTTTGGTCTCATGTTACTCACCGTAATCAGCGCCCGGCAGTTGGCCGTGGGCATCACCCGGCGCATCAAACACACCTTGGCGTGCGTCCAGGAGTTTGAACACGGCAACCTGGCAGTGCGCATTGCCTCCAAGGGCGAGGATGAAATCACCGGTCTGCAGCAGGGACTCAATGCTATGATCATCGAACGCGAACGCAGCGAAGCCCATTTGCAGCAGGCCAACACGGAAATCAAGACCGCCAACAAAGAGCTTGAAAAAGCCATTGCGCGGGCCGGCTGCCTGGCAATGGAAGCGAAAGTGGCTAACGCCGCCAAAAGCGAGTTCCTCGCCAACATGAGCCACGAGATCCGCACGCCGATCAACGGCATCATCGGCAACACCGATCTGGCCCTGGAAACCGAGTTGAGCGGCGAACAGCGGGAGTTCCTGCAATCCGTCAAAATTTCGGCGGATCATTTGCTGGGGATCATCAACGACGTGCTCGATTTTTCCAAAATCGAAGCCGGTCACCTGGAGATCGAAACGATCGCCTTTGATCTGCGGACCACGCTCGAATCCGCCGCGGAAGCCCTGGCCGTAAGAATTACTCAAAAAGGTTTGGAACTGATTTATGATATCGACGCAGAGGTCCCGGAGCTGTTGATGGGCGATCCGGGCCGGTTGCGCCAAATTATTCTGAATCTGGTAGGCAATGCCATCAAGTTTACGGAAAAGGGTGAAATTCTGATCCAATGCCGGCTTGAAAGGCAAACCGAAGCGGGCGTACGGCTGCATTTCTTGGTCTCCGACACAGGCATCGGCATCGCCCCTGAGCATCGAGAGATCATTTTCGAGAAATTCCGCCAGGCCGACGGCTCCACGAGACGTCAGTACGGCGGCACTGGATTGGGACTGACGATCTGCAAAAAACTGGTCGAGCGCATGCAAGGACGCATTTGGGTCGAAAGCCAGATGGGCCAAGGCAGCCAGTTCCATTTTAGCGTCCAATTCGGATTGCAGCAATGTCAACAGCGTATCCCCACGCCCTTCAAATCAGCGCAACTGAAAGGCAAGCGCGTACTGATCGTCGACGATAACGAAACCAACCGCCGCATCATGCGCAAAATGATGGCCGACTTCGGCCTGCTGCTGGAGGAGACCAGCGCTGGGCGCGGCGCGCTGGAACGATTGGCGCAGGCCGCCAACAGTGGCAGGCCTTTTGATATCGTGCTGATGGACTACCAGATGCCCGAATTGGACGGTTTTGAAACAGCACAGCGAATCAAGGCGCAGCCCATCTTGGCGCAAATCCGCATCATCATGCTTACCTCGGCCGGCATGCGCGGGCATGCCGCCCGCTGCCGTGAACTGGGTATCGCCGCTTACTTGGTCAAGCCGATCAAACGGGCGGACCTGTACCGGGCGTTTCAAATGGTTCTGGGAGCCGACCCAGACCAGACCGCCATCGAAGCCTCCGAGCTGATCACCCGCCACACCCTTCGGGAGGAGCGGCGAAAGCACCAACTCAATGTTCTGTTGGTCGAAGACAATCAGATCAACCGGAAATTGGCTGTGCATATCTTGCAAAAGTTCGGCTGCCGGGTAACCACGGCCGAAGACGGCCGCAAGGCCGTGGAGTTCTGCGCGCAAAGCCGATTCGATATCGTCCTGATGGATGTCCAAATGCCGATCATGGACGGGATGGAAGCCACGGACCTGATTCGACGGCAAGAGCGCACCGATAGCTGGCACACACCCATCATCGCCATGACCGCCCACGCCATGAAGGGCGATCGCGAGCGCTGCCTTGCGGCCGGCATGGACGATTACATCGCCAAACCGTTTGATCCTGAGCAATTGATGGGTCTGTTGGATAAGTATTCACCCAATGATCAGAGCCCGATCTCGACTTTGCCGGAGCCGGGCAAAGGAGCAACATGCACAGAAACATCATCTTCCTGATGGCGGTTTTCATCTTGGGCAACGCAGCGCCCGCCGCGGCGGGCGCTTATGCCGGCCGCAAGATCCTCTACGTCGATTCGTACCACACCGGTTATGAGCATAGTGAAGGCACTCTGAAAGGCGTCCGGACCGTCTTGCAAGACACCCGGGTAGAGCTGCGGACGGTGTATATGGACACCAAGCGCAACCCCGCCGAGGATTTCGGGCGCGAGGCCGCCCTGATGGTCAAGCGTACGATCGAGACTTTCCGGCCGGACGTGGTGATCGCGGCCGACGACGGCGCCTCAGAGTTTCTGGTCATGCCCCATTACAAGAATGCCGCCTTGCCCATCGTCTTCTGCGGCGTCAACTGGGATGCCTCTGTGTATGGGTACCCTTACCGCAATGCCACCGGCATGGTCGAAGTGGATCTGGTCCCGCAACAGTTGGGGCACATGCGGCGCTATGCGCGCGGGGAGCGCGTCGGTTATCTTTCCGTCGATTCGCTGGTCGAGCAGAAGAACACCAAGGCTTACAATGAACGCTTCTGCGACGATCGAATGAAGGTCGCCCTCGTCAAAACCTATGAGCAATTCAAAGCCGCCTTTTTACAGTTGCAGGAGCAGGTCGATATGCTCTTCATCAGCAACTACGCCGGCATCGATCGCTGGGATGAAGCCGAAGCCAAAGTTTTTATCATGACCAACACCCGTATCCCCACCGCCGCTCGCAACGACTGGATGGCGCCGTATGCCTTGATCACGTTATGCAAGCTGCCCGAAGAGCAGGGGGAGTGGGCGGCCGCCACCACCCTGCGCATCCTGGACGGCACCCCGCCAAGCGCCATTCCGATAGCCACCAACCACAAGGGCCGGTTGATCATCAACCTGGCGATCGCCGCCAAGCTCGGCATTGTCTTTGACCAGGCGCTGCTGCGCACGGCCGAGATCATCGGGACACCTTAGAGATTCTGAACTCACCATTGATGACACCTATTCTCAATTGCCCTTGATCGATTATTGGAGCCAGTAAAACTATTCCGGATGACGTTTTAAATATTGTCGTCATATAGGTGAGCTGTTTCCAAAATCAGCGTAAAATTGTCGAACCAGCCAGCCGGTTCGGTTTATGACCGCGTTTACATGCGATTGCCCTGGCGCCGCCATCTGCCGTCATTGACAAAAAGCCCGGAAATTGGCACACCATAACTACAGATCGCTTAGCTTGCCCGGTATCCATAAATCGTAACAACAGGAGTTCTGTGCGTTGACCACTTTGCGTGTCCCTATGCCGCTGACCTTCCCACAACAACTCAAACTTTTCTTCGCCTTGTCGCGCACGCCCCACGGCCTGATCGACATGGCCGCGCCGGCCCTGGCAGCCCTTTTATGCCTGGGCCATTTTCCATCTCTGCCGGTGACCCTGGTCGGCTTGATCACCGTATTTGCCGGTTATACCGCGGTGTACGCCCTCAACGACCTGGTGGATTATCAGGTGGACCGGCTGAAAGTCGGCGCCGGCGGATACCGCGACGATGAGAACTACCTGGACGGCGTGATGATCCGCCACCCCATGGCCAAAGGCGCGCTGAGCTTCGGGGCTGGTTTGGCCTGGGCCTGCGGCTGGGCCCTGGTGGCCCTGGCCGGCGCCTATTGGCTCAACCCGGTGTGCGTTTACCTGTTCGTCGCCGGAGCGCTGCTGGAAGGGGTCTATTGCAAGTTGTGGCGGGTCACACCCTTGCGCGCCTTGGTCAACGGCGCCGTCAAGACGCTGGGGGCTTTGGCGGCCGTCTATGCCGTCGATGCCGCACCGGCACCGCTCTTTCTGGCCATCCTGTTCCTGTGGCTCTTCGTGTGGGAGATCGGCGGCCAGAACATTCCCAACGACTGGACCGACATCGAAGAGGACCGCCGCTTTGACGCCCAGACCATACCAATCCGCTTCGGCCTGCCCCGCGCGGCCTTTGTCATCGCGGGATGTCTGGTGGCCGCGCTCTTTTTGAACGTGGCCATCCTGTGGGTCTCGCCCCTATCCTTCGACACGGTCCACCTGATCGCCGCCGTGGGCATCAATGTTTTTTTACTGCTACGCCCGGCCTTTCGCCTGGGGGAAGACTGCCAGCGTCGCCTGGCCATGGATCTGTTCAACAAGGCCAGTTACTATCCATTGGCCAACCTGGCCATGGTCCTGTTGCGGCTGGCTTACAACGGCTGAAAAGGTCGGTTCGCGGCCCCCACCCGGACAACGCTCACAAAGGATGACGCGCCCGGATCTCATGCAAAAACTTCAAAAACGCCGGCCGCTGCCACTGCTGGAACAACAGATCGTTATGCCCGCCCGGCACCAGACGGATATTCTCCTTTGGCAGCAGATCGACGGCGCGGCGCAAAGTCTCCCGGACCGCAACCATCCGATCGCCGGCATTCAGGAAAAGATAGAAAGCATATCCGTGTTCGGTCCACAGCCGGCCCAGCGGCTGCTCGATCTTGAAGGTCACGATATCCCGTATCTCCCGGTGCGTTCGGACCACATTCTTCAGTCCCCTGGCGGTCATCGCAGTGATGCCGCGTATTTCCCGTTCTGTAAACGCGCGTCTTGACCCGGCGGCCTTTCCCAAGGCCCAACGCCGACATCCCCAGCGCAGCAAAAGCATCTCCATATACCCACAAAGGATGTGGCCGCCGACGACACGCCGGCAATGGGTGGCAAAGCCGAAGCGCGCCTCGAAACCCGGTGGGTTGACCAGCACAATACTCCGAATCAAGCCACGATAGGCCCGGGGAGCGCTCATCAAGACCCGCAGCACCTCGAAGGCCGCATAAGAATGGGCGACAACGTCCACGGCCTGGATGCCCGCATCCCGTTGAAGACGGGCCAGGAAATCGGCCAGGCACAGCGGTCGCATGCGCCGGGGAGCGATACCCACCGCCAGCGGGCCGCCCATGGGGGTTTGCATGGCGGCCACCGCCAACCCTGAACGCACCAGCTCGGCGATGAGCTCCTTTTGATCCGATAGTGTTATACTAGTACCGCCGAGAAGCAAAACCGGCCGGCGCCCATTGCCATCGGGAGCCGCAGGGCTCTGGGCCGATGGCCCGCCGGCGAGGTAAAGCCCTTGATAGGTCACCGGCCGATTGTCGCCGGGGGTACGCAGTGTATAGCGGCGTATGGCCGCATCGATCTGATGGTATAATTCCATTGCTTGGCTCGTATTTAGAAAAAACCAAAAAATAGGTTGCCCGGATTCAAGGGCTTGGGGAGCCGGTCTCCTCCGACCGATCAAAAAGCGGTTTTAAATTCCGATAAGAAGCAATCGAGATATCCGTTCTTTGCTGTGCCTGCTCGCCGCCGTAGATCAAACCACTGCCCTTGGGACGATGATTTGGAAATACTTCCGCAAAATGCGCCAGCCCTTTGAGGAAGTCCCGCGTGATGGTCATGCCCGCTTTGATTTCAATGGGAAAGATGTCCGATCCATTGACCAGCAGCAGGTCCACCTCGTTGCCTTTGCTGTCCCGATAAAAAAAGAGATTACTTCTTTTGCCCTGATGATACCGCCATTTGATAGCCTCGGCGATCACCATGTTTTCAAAAAGGTTGCCCCGCAAGGGATC
>JBAQGR010000730.1:0-1508 GCA_049287895.1 Desulfatitalea sp. | reverse complement strand
GCTATACGGGCAAAAATGTCTATGTGCATCTGAAGTCTGGAAACACCTTGGAAGGCTATGTCAAGGCGGTTGGGAAAGATCTTGTCCACCTTGAAAAGCTGGCCGGCAAGGATTTTTACGATGCCTTGATCCGCATCGAGGAGATCACCGCCATGGAAGCGAGATTCCGGGAAATGAAATAGAAAGTGAATGAAGCGGTGCGCCCTTTATATATTTACGTTTAGTAGATTTCGACCCCCTTAATCATCAAAGGGTTTGCAATAAATTAAGGATGTGAAAATGCAAGGGACGCCCCAAATCCTTCCCCGGACGTCCACGATCTTGCACACTGTTTCTGAGCCCATTTTGCCCTTGACTTTGTCTCAGAACCTTGTTACTTCGGTCGAGCAACGATGGGCGCAGAGACTACTACTCACCGCGAACAACCTCTCCTACAGTCTTATACAGTATCTCAGATAGTAGCGACCCGGCCCCCGCTGTCCATCGTGTCCCCAGGCTTCGTTAAACCACATTCAAGACAGGGTCGTGCCACTATCGGAATTGCGCTGACGGCCACCCGCGCATAGTTATTATCCTATGCTGACGATATTCACGATGCAGAGGGGACACTCTTTATAAGTCTGCATTTCGTGGAAGATTTTAATCCCAATCGATCTTCAAAAGCTTCTTAGGAAACTTTGAAAGTAAAAACGCAAAGAGCGTTCCAATAATTAATTGAATGAGGGAGGTACTTATGAATGAAAGTGTTGGCAATTTAGAGGTGTTTATCACGAAAGGGGCATCGCCTTATTGCGCCAATAATGTAAAGATAAAGCTAACCGTTTTGAGCAGGCCGATAAGAAGCTATGAGATGGAAAGTGTGGACTCCATCAATCCACAACATCGTGTGAAATTTGAAAACATCCCCCTTGGCCATTATGAGATAGAGGCGGCTTGTAAAGGCTACATAAACAAAAAGGATTTTCTTCATGTAAAATTTCCTGGTGCAGATACCCATTGGAAAGGACATTTTCGAAAATCCAGAAATAGCAAAAAATTAAATATCGAAAAGAAATCAAGTGAGGCCCTCAGTGCAAAGGGTATCGATTTGTTAAAGTCAATTGAAGAACTATCGACAAAACCATATGATGATCAAACAGGAAAAGCCATCACAAACTGGGTGAAAGGCGCCACAATTGGCTATGGTCATCTAATCGCAAAAGCAGAGTGGGAGACATACAAAAATGGAATCACTGAATCGCAAGCGCTTATGCTATTCAAAAGCGACCTTGCCCCGTATGAGAAAACAGTCAAGACTTTGGTTAATTTACCACTTTTGCAGAATCAATTCGATGCACTCGTAATATTGGCGTATAATATCGGGCACTCTGCTTTCGCAACCTCTTCTGTTTTAAAGCTCGTAAACGATTCTGCCGCCGCTACCCCTTATCCAAGTTTGGAAGAAGCATGGTTGGCATGGAATACATCCCAAGGAAAAACTATGAAAGGTTTGACGAACAGACGGCGGG
>JBAQGR010000729.1:0-3954 GCA_049287895.1 Desulfatitalea sp. | reverse complement strand
GACCGTTTTTTCCATATCCTCCGGATGGGCCGGCGTAGCGACCTTTGCCTGGGGCGACCCGATCAACACGGTCTTTTCCAGGTCGGGCGTTCGCTCCGCGGCAGCGGGTCTGGGCGTGGTCACAGGCTTGTCCGCGCCGAGAATGATCGTCTCGACGAAATCACCGTCCGCGTCGGGGTGCGGTGCGGCCGGCCCCTTGCCTTGGGGCTTCGGACTGGAGGCCAGCGCCCCTTTTTGGGGTTCAACGGCGGCTCGCGGCCACTGGGCCAGAATCTTATTCAATATATGGGCAATGGGTGCGTCATCCGCGTCGGCCCTGGCCTCCGTTTTTTTAATAGCAACCTCGCCCGTAGTCGTAGCAATGGCCGGAGGGGAGACGCTCGCAGCGGCCGGGGCGTTGAAAAGCACACCGTGGATTTCACCGCGCAGCAATTCCAGCCGCTGCCTGAAATCCTCCTCCCACCCGGCGGGATCGGCGTTCCTTCCGGCCCGCAACAAGCCGATACCCAACGCCAATGCGCGACCCCAGAGGGTTTCCCAACGCGCATCCAGCGCCAGCGGATCGGCGGACCAGAGCAGATTTCCGGACGCCAGGGCCGGGTCGATCTCGGCAGCCGGTGTGTTTTCCAACCGCGCGAGCCCATTCGGATCGGTCAGAACTTTGTCGACGGCGGCCTGCACCACAGCCATCTCCTGGCGCGCGTTGACCAGCAACGCATAACACCCGGCCGTTCCTAAAAAGAGGCGCACTCGCGCCGACGGCAAAGGAGCGGGGAGAGGTTCTTTCTCCGGCCGGCCGACGGCGTCAATCAGATGTAATGAATAGTTCCAGAAGAGCGGCAGCCGCGTGGTGTGCTCCGGCAAGTGCACCCAGAGACTCTCCAGGGACATGCCGGCCACTGGCTCGGCCGATAACTCGCCGGTGCGGGTGATCACGTCGACCAGGTCGCTCAAGAAGGTGAGCTTCAGATAAAGTACTTCCAGAAAACGACGCGGGTCGCTCCCGAACAACAATCCGCCGCTGCTTTCGAGCCGCTGCTGAAATTGACGCACTTTTCCCAGCCGCCCCGGTTTATTCCGCCGGATCAGCTCCTGGCCCACCTGCGCGACGGAGGCCCCTGCCAGCAGCGCCAGAAAGTCGATGGCGTTCAGGCTGGGGGCCGGTTGGAGGATCATGTAAAAAGGATAGAAAAAGAGCGCGACCATGCGTTGGCGCACCAGGGTCTGGGCTCCGTAACACGCGGTCGTCTCCGGGCATCCGACGCAGGGTAGATCGTCCGCCAGATCTTCCCGGCCGAGCAGTCGGCTGAAAGCCTCGATCAGATAGTCGCAATCGTGCAGGTGCGCGGGAGCTTCCGGCACCGCATCGGAAGTATAAAACGCCTGTTGCGCGGATCGGCCGTGGCACGCCGGGCAGAAGAGATAACGCGCCAGGCTGTCGCCATAACCTGAGAGCCCCGCGGCGCGCAGCGTTTGATCGTCCCGGCACAACGTCAGTACGCCGCCGCAATGCGGGCAGAGGGGATGGCCAAAGCGCGCCTGGTGCCGGCAGTAAAAGAGCGGCCGCAGGGGAAACAATCGTCCCTGGGCATCGGTCTGGTCCGGCAGGGCCAAGGGGAAATCGCCAGCCGGCCGTTGACTCAAGCGGGTAAAAGCAGCTTGCCAAAGCGTTTCGACCTGGAGATTGGAAACCGGCGTCAATTCCGATGAGAGACCCGGATAGCGATCCGGCTGAACCAGAAGAAAAAGCTCGCGGAAGTTGCCATCACCGTCGGCTGTGATCGTGGCCGGCAGAATCGCGGCCAAGGGACCGGAGGCTTCGATGCAGGCCGGTGAAGATAGCAACGGTCCGGTCGCCGTCGGGATGGATGTCAGCTTGAGCCGCAAGCCGGTTTTGCGGCCATCCAGGTATGGGAGCAGGGATGGGCCCCCTTCGGTCGTCCGTTCCGCCATGGTGGGATTGTCCATTCGGAAAAGAAAAGCTGCTATTGGTTATGCGTCCGTTGGGGACGCTCCGCGAGCCGACCCTGGCCATCTATACAACCTGGTGCAACATAGTGACTGCTTTGGAAAGTATAATAAATCCAGGCTATCGTCAAGCTTCATATCAAAAATGAGAGCGTCGGCGGTGCGCAATTCGGGTCGGTCGGGGATGGAAGAACCGCGCGGCTGGAAGCGTTCGCTTGCAGTGATCTACCGTCCGTCAGCGAGAATCATTCGGACCACTTCCGCATCCCAATCGAATTGCAGATGGGACGCAGATTGTCGCTGATTTTCATCCATGATGGACAATTTGAGCTGGGGGGCTGCGAGGATATCGTCCAGTGCGGCCCGCCACTGCTTCGCATCGTTCAGCGGAAGCAACTGGCCGGGCGGCAAAATCCCGCGATGGGCCGGGATATCGCTGGCCAGCACCGGCACGCCGGCGGCAACGGCTTCGAGCACGGCATTGGACATGCCCTCGTGGATGGATGGCGTCAGCAGCAAATCGACATTGGGCCATATCTTTTCGCGTTGCGCCCATCCCCTGAAGCGAACCTTTTCCATAAGGCCCAACTCTTTTACCAATTCAAGTAGTGCGCGTTGTTGCGGACCCACCCCATAAAGATAGAGACGCCATTCGGTTCCAGAAAGAGAACGAACCAGCCGGAG
This sequence comes from Desulfatitalea sp., assembly GCA_049287895.1. GTDB lineage: Bacteria > Desulfobacterota > Desulfobacteria > Desulfobacterales > Desulfosarcinaceae > Desulfatitalea. The sequence continues at coordinate 1,302 of JBAQGR010000729.1, read as the reverse complement.
GGTGAATTCCTGATTCTTGCGCTGCTCTAAAATACCCACCACCGCCAATCGCAATGGATTTGCGATATATCGCTTTCCCCCGTTTCCTGCGGGTTGCAGATCGTTGGGAAGCACCCTAATGCATAAAGGCTGTATGTTGGGGTGACGCCGGAGAATTGTGTCGGTCAGTTGTTTGGTAACTCCTGCCAATTGGATCTTATGGATCGCGCGCCCTTCGATCCATTTTTCAAGGGCGATCAGTCTTTTGGACCTGCCTTTGATCCGGTGGTTCTCAATGGTATCCGCCCGAAAAAAACATGTGATCCGGGCACCCATGATCACCCGCAGCGGTTGCAGGAAAAAACCATAGGTCGGACCGAAGGCGAAGGCATGGGTGACGCGGTGGCGCAGCGCAATGCATAGCAGCATCAGCGGTGCCACCGCATGGAAGAACGCCCAAAAAAGAAGTGTGTCGCTGTAAGCCACCGGCCAGGGAAAACGGTGGAACACGCAACGCGGATGGTCGATGGGAAATGGGGCCACTGCCAGGTAGTGCACCGTGTGCCCCCGGTCCAGCAAGGCCCGGATGGCGCGGAAGAGGCGCGTGCAAAGCCCGCCCGGCTTGGGACGGTAGTAGCAGGTCAGGAGGGTCGCCATGGTCGCTCCGCCAGCCAGCGCAAATAGACGTAAATCTGCCACAGACGCTGCCCGTGGTCCCGGCGGCCGGCCACATGCGCGGCGACCATCTGGGCCACGAAGGCGGGGTCCAGTGGGTGGGCGGTGTGGCCAAGCAGCGCCATCAACCGTTCCTGAAGCCCATTGCGGAACCACTGGTGCACCGGCACACCGAACCCATGTTTGCGTCGATGCCACACCCAGGCAGGAAGAAAATCCTGGAAAGCATCCCGCAACATGCGTTTGCCCACCAACCCCCAGCGATGCCAGTGGCGCGGCAGGGAAAAGGCCAGCTCGACCACGCGGCGGTCCAGAAAGGGCGACCGTACTTCCAGCGAAAAGGCCATGCCGGCGCGGTCCACCTTGGCCAGGATATCCTGGGGCAGATAGACCAGGGCATCGGCCGTCATCATGCGCTGCACATCGTCCAGGTTTGTGGTTTTGGGCAGATTGGGGTGGGGGTGGCCTTTGCGCCACAAGTCGGGCGTCAGCCGCCGCAAATCCTTGGCCGCATAGCAGGTGGGCGCCACATAGGGCGTCTCGTCCGCCATGCGGTCGGCCACATCCATGAACAGGTGCGCCTTTTTCAGAAGACTGGCGCTGTGGTGCGCGCCGGGTTCGGGAAAGGCCAGGATCATGCGCCGCGCC
>JBAQGR010000728.1:0-62554 GCA_049287895.1 Desulfatitalea sp. | reverse complement strand
GCCATGGAGCTCATTCTACACAAATTGGCCCAGACAGTCTGCGAAGATGATGGTGGGGGCAGGCCGCTAAAACCGAACCGGCATGAAACGGATCGCCTGTATCATGTCAGGGAGATCCTGTGCGGGGACCTGGAAAACCCGCCGGGCCTGTTCGATCTGGCCCATGCGGTGGGAACCAACCACTGCAGGGTGAACACCTGTTTCCGGGAACTGTACGGCGCCACGGTCTTCGATTATCTGCGACAGAAGCGGCTGATCGAGGCCCGGCGGCTGATCGAAGAGGAAGACATGGACGTGACCGAAGCAGCCCTTAGGGTGGACTACAAAAGCATCTTGTCCTTCTCCAAGGCCTTTTCCGAACATTTCGGACTGCCGCCGATCAAGTTCCGCAAGCGAATAGGATAGTTCAACATCCGAGCGACAGGCCGCCAATCGCCAACTCCTTTGGACCTGAATGGCAGATAACAACATTGTGGGTACATGGAAATTAGGCTTGTCGTGTATTTGGATAGCTATGCGTAATGTTCTACAGCGATCAGGGCAACCGTTGCCGTAGCGACCTGGCCACCTTTAGGTGCTTAGAGCGTTAATTCTTTCAAAGCATGGTGTTTCCTCAGGTAACACGCCCTTTATTGGACGACCCCAAATCAGACAAGGATCCGAGTCGACTGGATGAGTTTTTCATTGTGGGGGATGGTCTGGATAGCCTGGAGCAGTTCCCGGCATTTTCGGATATTGCCTAGATATAAATGGCCGGCAGCCAGATTGTTCCGTATTTCAAAATGGTCCGGGAACCGGGTGTCCAGGGCGGTAAAGGTGCGCACGGCCTTTGCAGCATCTCCCCCGAGCAGGGCGGCGACAGCGCATCGGAAGGCATCCCGCAGCCCTTCCAGGGAAGGTAGTTTCCCAATGTTCTGCGCTTTTGCGGTCAGGATCGCCGCTTCCAGCTCCCGTGATTTGAAGAAGTCTGCCTCGGTTTGGGCGTAGTCCACGCCCAGGATTTGGGGACAATGCTGGCACATCCCCTCCGGGTTCTTGTTTAGAATCGCCAGTTGGATTCTCCGTCGGGGCCAACCATTCCAAATGTCCTCAAAAGAATTTTCGGATAGGTGTCCGATTGGGACCCAGCGGCTGCAACAAGCGGCAACCGCTCCGTTAGCACCCACAAACGTCATTGGCCTGAAGCTCCAGCACCCGCGTTGATGCTTGCCGAGGATGGCCTCGTTTTGGACCAAAATCCCGCTTTTCAGCAATTGCGCGGTTAAGTTTCCAAGCGTGTCATCAACCAATTCCTGATGCTTGAAGATCGAATATTTTCGATATCCATCCGGGAGCCGGGTCCAGGACAGCTTCACCGCCTTGATTCCTAGTTCGCGGGCAAGGTTCGGGACCTTTTTCAGACTCATCACATTCAGTGCGTTAATATGGAACGACAAATAGAGCAGGGGATAGGGGGTGCGGCTGGTGGCCTTGTTTTGCGACAACCGCTTTAACCGGGATATCACCCTGGTCCAATCGCCCCCCTTGCGCATCCTGGTGTAGGTTTTCGCATCGCCGGCGTCCAGACTTATGGAGAGTTCGCTCCTGGACGTGGTCAAAAGGCGGATGAGGCCATCATCGATCAAGGACCCATTGGTATTGATGTAGAAAGATTTTTCCTTCTCTCTGAAATACGAGAGATAGTCCTTCATGTGAGGATTCAACAATGGCTCACCCAGTCCAGTGAGGTGGATGTGGTCGACGGTTTCGATGACGGGTTTGAGCCTCTCGAATAGGCAAGGCCCCAAGCATGCGGTTTTGATCCGGTCGTTGCTGCCATGCACACAGAAAAAGCAGTGGTAGTTGCAACCGAAAAATGGTTCCAGGTAGAGTATTTCCGGTTTCGGCCGGAAGATTTCGCGGATAATTTTCATCTGGCTTGTGTGCCGTTGGTCCGACTCTTAGGAGCTTCTTCATGGCTAAGGGCAGGGTGCGGGGCACGGCGTGCCCGGCCCCGCATCCTGTTTTCATCAATTTCCTTAAGCTTCCTGTTGATGGACACTGAGTTCAAAACCCGGCTGCCCAGGAATCGCCTTAAAAGGCAGCATCGGGTATCGTTATGCTCGAAAGGTCTTCACTTTTAAAGGCGGTGGCGAGACCGTCTACTCCCGGAAGGACGTTTTTGATAAAGTATCTGGCGCCATGCACCTTCCCGTCATAGAAGGCGGCCTCTTTGTTGTGACACAGGAATTCATTTCTGCCGGCCGCATCCCGGGGATCGATACGGTTCGCTGTAAATATTGCGCTCAGCTGTTTCGTGGCGATGCCGGCCTGCCAGAAGAGCATCCAGCCCAGGCAGATATCGCCCATAAAGTGGATAAAGGGCAGTCCGTTGGAAATGGGTACGAGCACCTTGCCGGCCTTGAAGCAATCGGTAAAAAACAAGCCCATCGCTGCCAGCAGATCCACCCGTTTTTTGAGGTCACCGGCCAGGTCGACCAGGCTCTCCGCGCTCCCGAATTCTTCAATGATGCGTTTCATCTCCCCAAGGAGATTGGCGAAGTCCTGCCCGTCGCGTTGCCCCAGAATCTGGGTCAGATAGAATAGATTGTTGGCACCGGCGTCTCCCTCCCACCAGCCGATAGGGATGATATCCCGCATGAACTGGTGTACCGGGTAGTCGTTGAAGTATCCGCTGCGGCCATGCATCTTGACGGCTGTCTCGGCCACCTGGAGCGCTTTTTCGGCCGCATAATGGCGAAAGGTCGGGAAAAGGATGTCATTGATCCCGGACCATTTTTCCTTTTCGGAATCCGCGCCGGCGTTGGCCTTGTCCTGGCACATGCAACCGTAATAGACCAAAGCCCGCAGGCCCTCCACATGGGACTTCATCCAGAGCAGCCGCCGCCGAACAAAGGGCTGGGCAATGATGGGCACCGGCTGGGCCTCAGGGTTGTTGATTTCTGAAATATGAGGGCCATGGATGCGCTTGCGGGTGTAATCCAAAGTGTGCAAATACGCCGCCGAGGCGATACCGGTGGAGACGGCCCCATAGAAGCTGCACTTGAGCAGGGACCCCATGAACATGGGCATGGCCTGCCCGCTGGGGCCGAGCAGTTCCCCATAACAGTCGCCGTTGCGGCCGAAGTCCAACGCCACGGTGGGACTGCCGCGCAGACCCAATTTTTGCTCCAGGCCGGCCACGGTGTAGTCGTTGCGCGGTCCCAGGGACCCGTCCGGATTGACCAGATACTTGGGAACGATGAACAGCGAAAGACCGCTGGCGTCCTGGGGGGCCCCCTTGATGCGAGCCAGGACGCACAGCACCATGTTTTCGAACAGATCGGAATCTCCGCTGGTAACCGTGGGCTTGATACCCTGGATCCGGTACGATCCGTCGGGCTGCGGCACGGCGGTGGTGGCCTGCCGGGCGATATCGTCCACGCCGGCCTGCTCCTCGGTGAAGGCGATGGCTGAGCCCCATTTACCGGCAACCAGGTTGGGAAGGTACTTTTTTTTCTGGTCGTCTGTGCCGATCATGGCGATGCTGCCGGTGATGGCCAAGGGCGACGCCCAGAGCCACAGGAATCCGAGATTGTGAACAAAATCCTCGAACATCGGCGTCCAAAGCGTCATGGGATAGCCGTGCCCTCCTATCGCTTCGGGAAGATACGCCGATGCCAATTCCGCCTGGTCATAGTGTTCTTTCAACCGGTGGTAGCAGCGGGGCACGCGGACTTCGCCGTTTTCCAGCCGGCACCCTTCGCGGTCCGCCTCGGCCATGATCGGATAGGACTCCTTCACCGCCAGCTCCAAGGCCGCTTTAAGCGATGCATCAATGGTCTCGGCGGTCAGATGGCCGAACCCAGCCGTCTCGCAAAGCTGTCGGATATTGAGCATTTCGTGGAGAACAAATTTTTGATCCCGTTTGTCGACCAAAAGGTTAAACATTGATTTCCTCCCTTCTTATCTCTGTGTAAAACAAACCCTTATTCATGTTTTTCTCTATTCTGTTACACTCCAAATAGCATCGACACTTAACCGTTGGATCGAATACTGGGACGATCCGGCGGTGATTTCAAATTGAAAGGGACGAAATGGAAAAACAAGGGGATGAAAAGGAAGAATCCGAGGCGCTAAACCTGTTTAAACAAGTGCAGGTAAGGTCGGCTGACGGTGAGGTTCTCTGGGCGGTCCTTTAGCCGGACAACCCCTCGGCCGGTCATCGATCGACTCACTCCTGCGATCTGGGCGACATTGACGACGGTCGAGCGATGAATGCGCCAAAACTTGCTTGGATCCAATTCCTCGACCAGACATCTGATCGATTTGGTGATCAGGGTTTCGCTCTCCCGGGTAACAACCGATGTATACTTGTGATAGGACTGGAAATAGCAGGCTTGATCGACTGGCATGAATTTTGAGCGACTGCCGCTTTGGGTGCAAATCCATTGCCGAAAATTATGCTTTAGGGTGACCGGACTGTCAGCCTGTTCCTGTATGGTCAAACCATGACTTAGAGAGGATATTGCCTCGGCGGAGGAAGCAAGCTGTCGCTGGGACCGTTGGATGGCTTTTTGCAACCGTTCCCGGCTCACCGGTTTGAGCAGGTAGTCCAATGCCCCGCTATCGAAAGCGTTGACCGCATAGTGGTCATAGCTTGTGGTGAAGACGACTTGGCAAGCCCCGGTAATCTTTCTAGCCACCTGCATGCCGCAAATGCCTGGCAACCTGACCTCAAGGATGGCGAGCTGGGGTTTATGCTTTTCGATCAGGCGCAGCGCCTCCGGGCCGCTTCTGGCTCTGCCGCAAACCACCAGATCGGGCCAGAGGTCGGCTAGCAGCGGCTCAATTTGCCCGATTGCTTCTTCTTCATCAGCGATAATTGCTTTGATCATAACGGTTACCGTTCTATGGGCGAGTGCTTGGCCTCGCGGAGCGCATGAAAACCGGCCCTGGGGACGTTGCTGTGAATCAAAGCCATCGCCAAATCGGAAAATTGGCGGATGATGGCCATTCTAAGGTGATAGTAGATTTTGTTGGAACCTTCTTTACGATCCAGGACAATACCGACCTGCTTGAGTATGGACAGGTGTTTTGAAACTGTCGATTGATCCACGCCCACCATCTCGGTCAATTCACCGACACACATATCCTTCTCGTTGAGGGCGTCAATAATCATCAGGCGGCTTTCGTGGGCCAGGGCTTTGGCCACCTGGGCTTTCAGCTTATAAAGTTCTTTGTCCGCTCTTATTTTCTGGATATAGTCATAGAAATGTTGAGCGAGGGCATCCGGATCAGGGGGTCGTTCATGCTCATCCATCATCATGAGCGCATCTCCTTCTATTGGTATATGGCAATATAACCATGTTTCTATTTCATTTTCAAAGGAAAAATGATGTGACCATTTTATCCGTATGCTGCCACACCCGTTTACGGTGTAATTTTTTTTTATATCAGTTGGTTGAAATAATATTGGCTTTTCGAGCAGGCCTTTTGGGTCATCCTGCGGTCGGGAATTGTTGGCGAAGATCCGCATGTGAAGCGCATGGAATCTTTAATGACCAGTAATAGCGGATGAAGGCCGCAAGCGCTTTGTGTGGTTTGAAGATATCAAAATGCTTGCGTTTGTCGTCAGCGTGCCTATAATCGACAATATCGAAATAGTCACAGATCCAACAAATGTTAAGTCGTTTTTTACGGATGTTGATTGTAGGCGGGTGTTGCCGGTGGGATGTCCGTTTTCGCCCCATCCCGCCCCACTTTGGTTAAGGGTTTAAAATGCTGCTAATTCCTTCGATTACCAAAATCTTCCCTAATATCTGTGAGACCTTTGGTTACATTCAGGGCTATTGGGAACCCGCCATTTTTTCATATTAATAAGGAAGTATTCTGTGGCGTCTCCGGTTTGAGGATCAACGTATTCTGGCGGATGCAAAATCTCAAAAGAATACAGCCGGAAGAGTTTGAGTTTGATAAAAGCTGTTGGATCGGGCTTTCGATCCGGGGTGATCATATTTCCTGCTCAAGATATTTGGCATAAAATTTGCATTAGCTATAGTCCGTATCCTATAAAGGTGAACAACTAAAGGTATGTTCCCTGAGTTTGCTTTTTGGAAACCGGAAAAGAGAGAGTCGATAGCTTCTCATGGCCTGTTTGACCTTTTCCCACACCAGTAATTCAAAAAGAGGTGACCCATGACAATCCCCCGGGAAGAGATCGCTAAAACGATTTTCAAACGATCCGCCCGCCTCAAACTGTCCGATTATACTAATGACATCAGGACCTTCAATATTCTTTTCGCATTGGACGGCAAAAGATCGGTGGAGACCATCGCGGTCCAGGACGCCTATGATCCCGATGAGCTTGTGTCCAGACTCAAGGCATTCTATGATGAGGGGTTGATTGAATCCGTCATGGATGGAGGCATATCCAGAGGCCGGGCCAAGAAGCTTCTCGATGCCATCATACTCAAGCGTTCCGGGGGGGTCGGCGCCATTGCCAAAGCCATTAAAATTAAAATTGCCTTAAAAGGCATCAACCCGGACAACCTCACGCCGAATACACCGGATGATCCGGTGTTATTGAGAAAATTGTTGGATCTGGCCCGGTCTTACGGGTTGCAAATCAAGACCAAATCGGATCAGTCCAAGGGCAAGACCAAGCTAATCATCGATAGCATTATCACGCAACGATCAGGCGGAGACCCATCCGTAGCCAAAGTGATCAGGACTAAATTCATGCTCAAAGGCATTAATCCGGACGCCTATTCCCTGGATACCCCGGATGATCCCAATCTTGTGCAAAGACTGATGGATCTCGCCGGAAAACTGGGTATTAAGATTCATAGCGCCAAGGCCCGTATCGGAGATCAGATCGAACAGATGCTTTGAGCTTTTGCATCAGCGGATGCAGCATTGTCAGACTAACGTTTTATCCAAGGAGACCAAATGAATATCAGCACCGCATACAGCACCGAATCAAATCCTGAAAAGGCGGCAAACCATATTCAATCTCAAATGACCGGCTGCGACCCCCGCGTCGTCATTTTTTTTGCCTCGTCCCAATACGATCCCCAGTCGATCAGCCAAAGCATGCAAAAGGCTTTTCCCCATGCCGATACTTTTGGATGTTCCACATCCGGAGAAATTGTTTCCGGCAAAATGATGAAGAATTCTATTGTGGCTATGGGTTTTGCCGTAGATGTTATTCAGGATCTGAACGTGCAGATCGTTGAACACATTCAGACTGAAAATCGCGTGGATGAAGCCTTCAATGGATTCACAAAGTACTTCAAGGTTGATCCATTCGCAATGGATATGGAGGAATATGTGGGCATCATCCTGGTGGATGGGCTCAGAATGGCAGAAGAAAAATTGATGGATCGCATCGGCGAGCTCAGTAATCTATTTTTCATTGGAGGATCGGCCGGGGATGATCTGAAATTCTCTCAAACGTGGGTTTATGCAAACGGAAAAGCGTATACCGATGCAGCCTTGCTGGTGCTCCTGAAACCCAAGGTGAAATTCAGCTTTATCAAAACCCAAAGTTTCAAACCCTGTCCGTCTAAATTAATGGCTACCAAGGTCAAGCTCTCGGAAAGAAAAGTGATCGAATTCAATCATAAGCCCGCAGTCGTGGCATATGCCGAAGCTGTCGGAACAACCACCGATAAAGCCGATCAATTTTTTATGTCAAACCCCGTGGGCCTGGTAATTGACGATGAACCTTATGTCCGCAGTCCTCAGCGCATAGAGGGCGATGCCATGCATTTTTATTGCAATGTCATGGAAGGGATGGAGATGACGCTGCTGGAATCCTCCGACATCATCAAGGATACCCGTGCTGCAGTTGCTGAAAAGCTGGCTGAATTGAAGCATATCTCCGGCATTATAAACTTTCACTGCATCTTGCGTACGTTGGAGCTTGAGAAGAATGGCATGGCCCAAGCATATGCCGACATTTTTTTAGATCTACCGACAATCGGTTTCAGTACTTATGGCGAAGAATTCATCGGGCATATCAACCAGACCTCTACGATGCTGGTATTCGAGTAACTGAAGGTCAGCGTCCGCAGCAAAACGAACCGACACTGGGCAATTCTGTCCAATGGTAGACGGCTTTGCGTAATGCGCAACGATCTTCAGGGGTCATCAACTCCCCTCCGGATGAAGCTGCACGCCCCATACAGCCACCGCCACAGTGGTCTTTATTGGCACAGCGCGAGCAGGGCTGAAGCACGCTTTTTCGTAGATGGCTCAGGATAGGTATCTCACGCCATCGGCCAAGGGACTTGCGGATAATTTGATCCAATGGCTGGGTGTATACGCTTTCCGAAGCATAGCGGTCCAACAGGAGCATGGTGCAAGGATACAGATATCCCCGGCTGTCCACGAACAGGTCTTTAAGGCAGCCACATTTGCTGTCGGTGGTCTCCGAGCGGTTTTTAAACCATTCTATGGCTGCGAAGTTGGCTATTTGATCATAAATCTGCCTGAAACCGGCATCGGTCTGGTAAAGGTGGACCAACTCCCAATATTGGGAGGGAGTCGGCAGATTAATGTGAGCCGACTCATTTGCCCTTCCGCCCTTGACGAGCGTGCTGCTGATTAAACGCCCGATGCCCATTTTGTTCAGGCTTTCCAATAATTGCGGCAACTCGCTAAAGTTATGGGCCATCTCGGTAAAAGCCACTTGTGTTTGGAGCCCCAATCCGCCCTCAACCAGGAGACGCAATCCGGCCATGGCCCGGCCAAAGCTGCCGGGACCTCTGACAAGATCATGGGTTCGGGCGCCCGCGCCATCCAGGCTGACCTGAATCTTCAACCTGGCCGGAGGAAAGTCCAGCAGTGCGCCAAGGTGCTTTCGGGTGATCAATGTAGCGTTGGTTTGGAGGCAGACCGTATTGATCCGGGTATGGCTGAAGCAGAATTGCAGGATACGTTGCCAACCCGGATGCGATAGAATTTCTCCACCGGTCAGATTGATGTGCCTGCCGCCCAGGTGGTCGAATTCATCGATCACCCGCTGTATTTTGGAAGTGGCGACCCGCGTCGCTTTTTCCAAACTGCGGCAATCGAGCCAGCAATGACGGCAGCGCAAATTGCAACCGTCGGTGACCATCAAGGTCATGGTCTCCGGCGGATGAAGCCCCGCCGCTCGAATCTGCGCGATTATATCCGCTACATCGATTGATTTGGGTTGGTCCTTTTGTTTTTTCATTGTCTGATTTCCTTGCTTCAAATCAGTCTTACTGATGGATAGGAGAGACTGATCCTTGCCAGTCCACAAAAATACTGCCTTCTTCGATAAAACTGCAGTGGCGCATGTGAGCCGGCTGCCGAGCCGGCAGAATCAGGTCCATTCCTGACGCCAGCGCAACAGCCGCCATCAGGACGAACTGAATGCCCACCGAAGGGGCAGAACAACGTAACCGGGTTCTGGTCTTGTACAAAAGAACCAAAGTCCTTTCAAGTTGATCAAATTGCGTTCCCGCCCGAAAAGAATTCCGGAACTCGGAGATTTACTTTCGATTTCAGCCTTGGGTGTTTCTATAACGGCAATGACTTCATTGATTTTGACGCTGGAGCCGTTTGATTTGTGCCGTCTTCCAAGCCATATCTTGTTTCTGCATCTCGGCATGCCGATCCAACCGATTTCCGGCAACAGAATTTGCGTGACCATGTTACTGTTTTTCCATAACCTTACAATCCCACTTTTTACATTGATTACAGCCTCCATGGGGTGGTTTTATTTTCTTGAGGAGCGTACATTGCCCCCTGGCCGATGATTTGACCCGGACCAGACCGTCGACAAAATCGCGCCGGCCTTCCCAATTTCGGCAAACTCCGCACACCCGATTGCTGTAGTCAAGATCCATCGGAGACTCCCTTATGCCTGCTTTTCGAAAAATTCTTTGCCCACGCCGCAATTGGGACAAAACCAGGTGTCGGGAAGATCCTCAAAAGCCGTTCCCGGCGCAATACCGCCGACCGAATCACCGTCGGCCGGATCGTAGATATAACCGCAGGCCGAGCATACCCATTTATCCATAATCTTCCCTCCTGAAATCAAAATTAACCCTGGTTTATTCGAAGCCGCATATACTGCGGATCCTTTTGGTGCCTTCCTTTTCCAGAATCACGCCCAACCTTAAATTACGGGTTTGAGGCCGGGTTGATATACCGCGGTAATAGGTGAGAATCTTGCCCGTCGCTTCCAGGGCCTGGTCGTCGCTGAGATCGCGGGCGATGGTTTGCGCGATCATGGGCTCTTTACCGCCGGCGCCGCCCACCATCAGCACCCAGCCTTTGGGCAGCCCGATGAATCCGATATCCTTGATGGCCGGTTCGGCGCAGGAGTTGAAACAACCCGAGATGCCGATTTTGATTTTTGCGGTGATTTTGGGGAAGGGATAGAAACGATCCTCCATCTCACGGGCAAATGCAAGCGTATCCCGCTGGCCGCGGTTGCAGAAGGTATTGCCCGGGCACACTTTGACATACTGCTGGCAAAGTGCCGTCCCCGCTTTGGGTGGGGAGCCCAATTCTTCACAGACGGTATTAATATCTTCTTCCTGGATGCCGATGATGGCCAGGCGGCCGTCACCGGTGACCTTTAAAATTTCGGCACCGAATCTCTGGGCCACGTCGGCGATTTTGCGGCCGGTGGCGACATCGAGTATGCTGGCCGGTAACCGGACAACGATAGCATAGGTTTCTTCATCCCTTTGCAGGATGGCCCCTTTGGTCAATAGATCTTCTTTTGCCATTGCTGCGGCTCCTTATTATTAGCACTCAGCGGTCTTCGCGCACCTGATTTATGCTCTTGCTGCTAATTCAGTTGATAATTTATCAGCAGGGTCTTGAATTCCGCTATTTCCGATTTGCTGTTGGCGATCATACCCAAGGTGTCCCCGATATTCACCGTATCGCCGACCTTCCGAAGGATGAACAGGATTCCGGATGCCATGGCCTCGATTTCAAGGGAAGCTTTGGTGGTTTCAACGACCACCAGCGGCTGGCCATCTTCCACCAGTTCACCTTCCTTCCCCAACCATTTCGTGAGCATAGGTTTCGAGCTGTAATTTTTCAACAAGGCGATGTAGCGTGGAACATTCACCAATGTGACCATGGGAATTCTCCTTTGATGCGGTGTCACCGAACCCTAACGATTGGCTTATATCCCGATCGCTTTCCTGACCTGATCCAGGCCCAGTTCCTCGATAATCCGCCCCATGCGGACTTTGGGCTTGAAATTGCCCGATTCGTACCACTTGATGATATTGTCCGTCATTGTAATGGCATTAGCATCGTCCAGTTTTTCCGCGACAATATCCCCAAAGCGCGGTTTGGCGCCGCAGGTCCCGCCGATGCTGACCTGCCATCCATCCGGAAGTCCCAGCAGCCCCACCTCTTTGAAGCGCGGGGCATTACAGGCGTACTCGCAGCCGGCAACCCCGATTTTGAACTTGGCTGAAAGCATGCGGCCATGGTGACGACGATCCAACTCGGCACCCACCCCCATGGCATCCTGTTTGCCATGGCGGCAATAAGTGGTGCCCGGGCAAAACTTGACCATCCGCACGCACAAGCCAAGGGCGTAACCGATGGGACGTTCAATGTCGCGCCAGAAGGCATCCAGGTCTTTTTCTGCCAGGCCGATCACGGCGATGCGCTGGCCGGAAGTCATCTTCAGGGCAGCGGCATGATACTTGTCGGCTGTGTCCACCATTTTCCGGAAATCTCCAACGCTGATGAAGCCACCGGGGATGTGAGGCGCAACGGCGTAAGTTTCTTTGTCCCGTTGGATGATGGCACCTTTTTCGAGGATGTCTTCTTTCATCTTGGATACCTCTGCTTAGAATTTTATACTTAATACTTCCGGCGCAGCCAGAGTGGCGCTGCTATCCGCCCCCCATTACTTTTTAGCTGTTACAGGTGCGTGTCATGAAGTGAAAAGAAGGGCTGAAGGGGGGCGGATGGCATACTGTTGGCCGAGGGGGCGGTACAGTATCAAACATCCGGAACGGCGCCGGCCGCATCGCCAAGCCCTAGTTCCACGAGTTTCTCCCTGGTCGGTATACCGGTATGTTTATCCCAGCCCCTGATTTCGTAGTATTCGTCTTTCATCTGCTCGAATTTTTTTTCGTCAATCACTTCTCCCTTGTAGGGGCCTTTTCCCAGAGGCTGTTCGAAGAATTTTCTGGGCAGGCTGTCGTCCTTGCGGCGCAGCCCCTGGCGCACATCGAACATCCGCTCCAGGTTGCGCACCCGTTCGGATGTTTTCAGAATCTGATCGATGCCCCAATCCTTGCCGGTGGCCAAATTGAAAATCCGGCAAGCCATGTCCATATCGTTGTAGATAAACAGGCCATACAGCCATTTGCAGACGCCCATGTTGTCGGCTACCCGCTCCATGTGTTCGGAGATGACCGCCGAGCGGGCTTTGCCTTGGTAAGAGGTTGGGATTGCAGCTTGCGCATCTCCGAACTGTTCCTTGGCAACTTGCTGAAACCAGTCATTGGCGTGGTGCCAGTCCACTTCCAGAAGGCTACCCCGCAACGGCAGAGGATCGCCGCGATGGCCCACGGCCTGCATCAGGGCCGTTCCGGACAAGGGACCGGTATTGAAAATCAAAGGGTTGGACGGATCAAAAGCATCCGTGCCCGGTTTGTAGTGATCATAGATCAGGCGCACGCCTAGACCGCGGCCCCCAGGAATTGGTCCACATAGGGTTCGGTCGGCTCGGTGGTGATCTTGCCCGAACTTAAATCGATTTTAAGTATATTGCCTGCCCATCCGTACATATTTTATCCCTCCCAATAAACTCAACAAACCATCAACTATCAATCATCCATCAGGAACGAATAGCCGTTTTATTTCCCCAAGGCCTGTTTGACCAACTTCGGTATACATTCAGCGTTGGCGATCAGTTTCAGATAGGTCTCTTTGGTGATCTCTTCACACGTAATGGCCCCTGTGGGGCACACTTTGGCGCAAGTTGGATCGCCGCCGCACAGATCGCATTTGAGTACCCTGCCGTCCTGGCTGTCCACAAAGGTGGCACCGAAAGGACAAGCGAACACGCAGCTGTAACATCCGATGCAGCGGGTAGCATCCACTTCCATGGCGCCGGTTTCATAATTGCGGAAGGTGGCTTGCTTGGGACAGGCCAGCTCGCAGGCCGGTTCGTCGCAACGCATGCAATTGATGGGGACGTAAACGCCTTCTTGCTCCCACTTGACCACATGTACCCGACCCTTGGCCGGACTGCAGACGCCTTCATGCTTCAAAGCGCAGTAGCTTTCGCAGGAACGGCAGCCCGTGCACTTGTTGGCATCGATGATTAAGGTTTTATACACCACGATATCCTCCGGTTTTGTTGATTCGTTGATTCGCTAACTCGTTGATCTGAAGGTTTTCCCATTTAACGATTCAACGATTTAGATATTTATCCAGTTGCTAGAAAGGCAGCAACGCAACCGCGACTTTTTCTTTGATTGCCGCCGGATTTTCCTTTCTTTCCAGGGCCGCGCCCACCAAATGTTTGGCCAGCTGGCACTTGAGAGCGTTGTTGGCCGCATGGGCATCGATGATCGTCACGGCCTGGACGATGCCGCTATCGTCGATGTGATATTGGTGCCAGGTCAGGCCCTGGGGTGTTTCCAGGGCAGCCCAGGTTGATCCGGCTTTGGTCTTGGGGATCGTCCGCAGGACCGGGCCGGCCAACTTTTCCGGAGTGCTCAGGATTTGCAGCATCTCGGCAGCCTGGATCAACTCCACGGCCAAGGCGGCAAAAGCCGCTGTTATTTTGTACACCGGCGGATTCCCCAGTAATTCAACCATACGTTGACGTTCTTCTTCAGCCTGCGGAGTGATTGCCGTTTGACCGGAGTTGAAACGTGCCAGGGGACCGACAAAGAACAGGCCCTGGGACTGCTCGACACCCTGCCACCCCTTTTCTTTGAGATAGGCAAAGGGTTGATACGTCCACTCTTCCTGTTGAAAAGCGATGATATCGCCCAACTGTTCGGCATTGAATTGCTGTGTCGCGCTACCATTGGGGTGGGTGAGGGTGGCTTTACCGTCCGCAGCCAGGTGCAGGCCCGCCAAGGCCGGTATTTCAAAATCGGACCAGGGCGATAGAATGCCTCCATCGGCCAGAAATTCGGTGCGTGTCAATTCGGCCAGTTCCCGCACAAAAGGCAACAAGGCGTTGCAGATACCGGTCAGCCGCTGGTAGTGTCCTTCTTTAAGATAACGGCTGACACCGCCGGCCACAGCCGTTAGGGGATGGTCATGCCGGCCGCCTAGGATATCTTCGGCTTCCTGGGAAAGGGCGGCATGGTGCATGATTTTTTCAACAAGCCGGATAGATGCCTTCGGTTGATGGATGTTGCGACCGGGGACATGAAAGTTGCCAAACGGATTTTGCAGGCTCGTCATCAGGAAGAAGAACTTGCGCAGGTGGGCGGTGCAATATTGAGCTTGCAACAGCGCTGCCCGCATGTTCTGAGCCAACTGCGGCGGTTCCACCTGAAAGAGCCGATCCAGGGCCAGCGCCGCGGTGAGGTGATGGGCGGGTGCCAGAATAGGCAAAATGCGCGGCAGCTCTTCCACTGGCCGGCCGCAGCAAATGGTCTCCACGGATTTGAGACTGGTGACCTGGTAGTAGACCGCCAGCTGCGAATCATTCACATGGGCGGTGATGCGGGACGGATCTTCTTGCCATCGTACCGGTTCAAGGGTAATCGTCTGCATACTTATTCCTTATCCAATAAAGCGCATTGGGTCGCTGATGTATAGCGGTAGAAGGTTCCGCTCAAATCTTTGAATTTCGCAGCCATTTGCTCGATTTCGATTTTATTGTCCGAGGCGAAGGTGGAGCTGATGGCTGAAACCATTTTGGCTCCCGGATCATAAACAGCTTCGGCTTTTCCGAAACAGCCCCGGCAGGGCTGGCCCACGCCCGTGCACAGTCCCCCGCAACCTTCACGGGTCGAAATGCCCAGGCAGACCAGGCCTTGCTCCAACAAACAGCGGCCGCTTTCTTCATATTTTTCATAAGGACGAATGGCGCTATTAAACTTCTTCTCCTCTTTGACCCGGCTGCAGCTGGCGCAAACCGCTTTGTCTCCCGCAAAGCAGGACCCTTTGGGTGGCGCGATCCCGGCAGTGATGGCCTGCGCCACTCTGGCTGGCAACCGCGAGGCGGCAAACGAAAGTTTGCTCTGAGAGCGGGGACCGCAGGCCAATGCTTGCAATGCGGCCCAAAACAACGATTGGGTGGGCTGGCAGCCGGGAATCAGGTAGTCCACGACCACGACCTGTTCCAGAGCCGATACGCGTTTTTCCAAAAGCGGCAGTATGGGATTCTTGCCTGTATTCTCTTGATCGGGACCCTGCTGCACTCCTTGGCAGCCGTCCTTTTTTAGATTCACCAGGCTGGGCATACCGCCGAAAGCGGCACAGGCTCCGCAAGCCACCATGACCTCAGTCCTGGCTCTGAGTTGCTCGGCCATGCGGCGTTCGGCCGCTGTGGTCACCGCGCCTGCAAAAAAGCAGACATCAATAGAATCCAAGGCATCCAGTTCCGGTTGCCCCGAGCCCAGAAGATAAGGCCAGAAGACAATGTCCACCCAGCGTGAAAGGGATTGGACCTGATGATGGATGTTCAAAATCGCATGTTCACATCCCCGGCAGCCGGATGCGGTGAATATGGCGATCTTCTTTTTATTTGGATTCATGGATAAAAGATCCTTTATTTATCAGCCTTGGCGCAGCAGCAGCATGAATCGCCGGTTTCCCCTTGGATTTCAACCGCAGCCGGTCCGGAAGCAAAGACGGTTGCCTTGCGAGGTTTCTTATATGGCCCCAGCTTGCGAATGGTGTCGCACATCTCATTCATGATCCGGGCATAGGGGACCGAATCCGAGGCGGCGATCCACTCCAGCCTGAAGCGTTCTTTTTCGACCCCGAGCTCGATGAGCAACTTGCTGAGCAGGGGAGCGCGTCGCATGGCCTTGATATTGCCAGAGATATAGTGGCAGTCGCCGGGAAAGCAGCCGGCCACCAGGACCCCGTCGGCGCCGCTTTCAAAGGCTTTGATCACATACCCGGGGTCCACCATGCCGGAGCAGAATACCCGCACGACCCGCACGTTGCTTTGTTGGGTGAAGCGTGAAACGCCGGCGGCATCGGCAGCCACATAGGAGCACCAGTTGCAGAGAAACGCCATGATCTTGGGTTCAAACGAACTCATGCCAAAATTCCTTCAATTTGCGCAAAGAGTTGATCGGGGGTGTAGTGCTGCACCTGAATGGCCGCCACCGGGCAGGCGGCCGCACAGGTGCCGCACCCCTGGCAAAGGGCTTCGTTGATCGTAGCTGTTTTGGAGGCTTCGTCGAACGCGATGGCCGAGTAGGCGCACAGCCCCACACAGGTCTTACAGCCCGTGCACAACCGGGTATCGACCGAAGCCACAGTCGGCTCCACCTCCACCTCGCCCTGGCCGAACAAGCCCAGCACCTCTGCGGCCGCGCCACCACCCTGGGCCACGGTTTCGGGAATGTCCTTGGGCCCCTGGGCCGCGCCCGCCAGATAGATGCCCGAAAGGGCGGTTTCCACTGGTCCCAGTTTGGGGTGCAGTTCGATGAAGAAACCGTCTTTGTCCGTGGAGAGGTTCAAGGCCCGGGCCACGTCCATATGGTTGTCCTGGGCCACCAGGCCTGTGGCCAAAACCACCAGGTCGGCTTCGATCTCGATGGGTCCGCCCGCCAGGCTGTTTTCCCCGCGCACTACCAGGCGTCCGCCTTCTTCGTACACCTTGGCCACCCGGCCGCGGATATACTGGGCTTTCTCCTGTTCAATGCCGCGCCGCAGGAACTCCTCATAGCCTTTGCCGCCGGTGCGGTTGTCGATATAGAAAACAAAGGCCTGGCCGTCATGGTTGTGGTGTTTGAAAAGACTCAACTGCTTGGCGGTGATCATGCAGCACACCTTGGAACAATAAGTGTTGCCTTTGACCGGGTCCCGGGACCCCACGCATTGGATGAAGACAACGCTCTGAGGCACCTCGCCGGTGCTGGGTCGGACCACTTTGCCCTTGGTGGGGCCCGAGGAATTACACATGCGTTCGAACTGCAGATTGGTGATGACGTCGGGGTAGCGGCCGAAGCCGTATTCCGGGTAGCGGCGGGCGTCGAAGATATCGATACCGGTGGCCACCACGATGGCGCCCACATCCAGTTGGCGCACGCGTTCCTTGGCGTTCAGGTCGATGGCCTGGGGGCCGCAGTTGCGCGCGCATTCGCCGCATTGGCTGCACACGCTGCAACTCAGGCAGCGCTGGCCCTCGGCCTGGGCCATCTCGGCCGAAAAGCCCAACTCCACTTCCGCGAATCCCGGCCTTCGTTTTTCAACCACCAAGCTGGGCATAATGTGACGCTGGATGGGGCGGGCGCGGCCGCGTTCTTCTTCGCTGACCGTTTTATCCATAGGCGGCTCTGGGGCCTCGATGGGTCGCAAACCCCCATGGGCCAGATGGTGATGAATAGATCGGGCCGCCTTGCGCCCCTGGGCCACGGCTTCCACGAAGCTGGCCGCTCCAAGGCTGCAATCGCCACCGGCAAAGACGTTGGCACGCGAGGTCGCCAGAGAATCCTTGTCGGTTTGGATCATGCCCCAGCGATCCACTTGCAGCCCGATTTTTTTAAGCATATCCATGTCGGCCGTTTGACCGATGGCCGGGATGACGGTGTCGACTTCCAGTATCGTTTCGGAACCTTCAATGGGTACCGGCCGCCGTCGGCCCGAGTCGTCGGGTTCGCCCGGTTCCATCTGGATGTACTCAAGGGAGGTGAGTCGGCCGTCTGCGCCGATGAGCCGGGAGGGGGCCGCCAGAAACTGCAGTTTGACGCCCTCGTGCTCGGCTTCTTCAATTTCCCAAGCAGAGGCCGGCATTTCAGCCCTTGTCCGGCGGTAGAGGAGGATCACCTCCTCGGCCCCCAGGCGCCAGCAGGTGCGGGCGCAGTCCACGGCCACGTTGCCGCCGCCGATGATGACAATTTTTTTGCCGATGCGCACCTTTTGGCCCAGGGAGACCTGGCGCAGCAGGTCCACACCACCGATGACCCCTTCCAGGTCGCTGCCTTCCAAGCGCAGACCGGTGCTCTTGTGCAAGCCGGTGGCCACGAAAAAGGCTTTGAAGCCTTCCTTTTCAAGGCTGTCGAAAGTGACATCGTTGCCAAAGGCGACACCTGTCTTGATGGTCACGCCCAGGCTTTTGACGTTGTTGATCTCGGCGTTCAGAATATCCCGAGGCAGGCGGTAATCGGGAATTCCCACGGCCAGCATACCGCCGGCCACCGGCAGTTTTTCATAGATGGTCACCGGATAGCCTTCCAGGGCCAGGTAATAGGCCGCCGAGAGGCCGGCCGGACCTGCGCCGACGATGGCTACTTTGTCCTGGCGGGGATCTTTTTGGGCCGGATGGCTGAACTCGCCCTTCTGTAGTTCCCGATCCCCCAAAAAGCGTTTGGTGTAGCAAATGGACAGCGCCTGATCCACCTGCCCCCGTTTGCAGGCCGTTTCACAGGGATGGAAGCAGATGCGGCCGCAAGTGGCGGCAAAGGGCATTTTTTCGCGCACCAGGGCCAGGGCTTCGTCGAATTTGCCGATCCCGGCCAGGTTCATATACCCGCACACATTGACACCGGCCGGGCAGGCATTTTCGCATGGCGGCTGACCGCTGCGCATGATGGAATACGTGTTGGGAATGGCCTGGGGAAAGGGCCGGCTGATGGGATGCCGGGTGGTCATGCCGCATTCGAACTTGCTGGAAACATCGATGGGGCAGACCTTCTGGCAATCGCCGCAGCCGGTGCACTTTTCCGTGCTGACATAGCGGGGCTGCTGCCGGACGGAGACATTGAAGTTGCCCACGAAGCCGCTGACGCCGACCACCTGGGATTTGGTCAGGATTTCGATGTTGGGATGACGGCCCACCTCGCTCGTCTTGGGCGTCAAGGTGCAGCCGGCGCAATCCAGGGTGGGAAAGGTTTTATCGAACTGTGCCATGCGGCCGCCGATGATTTCTTCCTTTTCCACCAGATAGACTTTGTACCCGGCCTTGGCGATCTTCAAGGCAGCCGTGATGCCGGCGATACCGCCACCCACCACCAGGGCCTTGGGGTTGACTGGTTTTTTGCTGCCCTGCAGGGGTTTGTGATGGGCCACGCGGGCAATGCCGCCCCGGATCAGATCCTTGGCTTTGCGGGTGGCCAGGTCGGGATTGCCTGAGATCCAGGAACAATGCTCGCGGATATTGACCATTTCGAACATGTACTGGTTCATGCCGGCCGCCGATACGGCCCCGCGGAAGGTGGGCTCGTGCATTTTGGGCGAGCAGGAAGCCTCCACCACATAGTCCAGCCCCAGCTCTTTGATATCATCCCGGATCAGTTTCTGTCCGGGTTCGCTGCACATGTATTTGTAGTGCCGGCAGACGGCCACATCCTTGCATTCGGCCCCGATTTCGTCGCTGATTTTGGCCACATCCACCGTGTCGGCGATGTTGGTGCCGCAGTGACAAATGTAGACTCCGATTCTTTTCATTGCATGACACCTTTTGATTTAAGCATCGCTTTGGGACTGGTCAGATGACGCCCCATGCCCAATTCCTTGTAGGACATGCCGAAGGCCAGGCCCATGAGCTGGGTAAAATAGATGATCGGCATGTGGTAGTGAGTGCCGTGTCTTTTGCCGATTTGAGCCTGGCGCATATCCAAATTGGCCTGGCACAATTGACAGGCCACCACCAGGGCATCGGCCTTGCGGTAAGTAGCCTCCCGAATGATGCGTCCGCTCAGGTCGCAAACGGTATCGGTCTTGCTGACCGCCAGGCTGGCACCGCAGCATTCGGTCTTGAAGTCCCAGGGCAGGACTTCGGCCCCCAATGCTTCCAGCAGCTGATCCATGGACACCGGGTTCTCCGGATCATCGTACTGGGTCACGGAGGCTGGTTTGACCAGGTAGCAGCCGTAATAGGTCAGTACTTTCAAACCCGTTAGCGGTTTTTTTACTTTAGCGCCGATGGCCTCCAGGCCGATGGTGTAACGTAAAAACCCCAGCAGGCTGAGAACTTTCAGATCATCGTTCAGTTCGGCCCCGATGGCCTCCTGAACCGCTTGCCGCGTCTGGGCGGAAGACCGGGTTTCCTGTTGGGCGCTGAGAAGCCGGCGGAAGCAAAACGGACAGGGAATCACCACCTCTTCCAATTGCTGCTGGCTGGCCTTGGCCAGATTGTGGGCCGCCAGTGATGTGGAGAGCAGGCGATCCATTTTCAATGCCGGTGAACTGCCGCAGCAGGCCCAACCGGGAACTTCTTCCAGGGAGACACCCAGGTGGTCACAGACCCGCCGGGCCGACAGATCGAAGGCGGCCGCGGTCTCTTCCAAAGAGCACCCGGGGTAATAGCTGACTTTCATGGCGTTATGCTTTCTGTTTTTGTTGCTGCCGGACTTTTTGGAATATCCGGGTAACCTGGCGATCACTGCGGCCTTTGCGAAGCATGGCGGCCGGCGAGACTACACCCTTGAGCGCCATTTTGGCGCCGATGGCGGCATCGGCAAAGGGCCGCAGCGATCGCAGGTTAAATTCCACGACCGTGTGAAGTTCCCGCACCCGGCCGTTTTTTCCCACGGATTTCAGAAAAAGCTCCTCGAAAAGGTGGATGCCCGCTTCGCTGGCTTTGACGCCCAGTTCAGCCGCCATTTCGCACAGCGTGGTCGAGACGGCATACATGTTGATTTCCACCGGGCAGCGGGTGGCGCAGGTCCCGCAACTGACGCAATACCACCAGGTCGGGTCTTCCAGGGCCTCTTGCTGCATCCCGCTTAGGATCCGGGCGATCAGGCGGCGTGGTCCGCCGACGGTTTGGGAGGTGATCGGACAACTGCCGCTGCATTTTCCGCATTGAAGGCATTGCAGTAGATTCTGTCCGCTTCTCTCTATCACCTGGTCCAGGAAGGCTTTCTCTTCGATATGACCCTTGAGACGAAACATGGTTCGACCTAATATTTGGTTGGTGTAAAGGTTTGGGTTATTTTTACCGCTTCTTGCATGCGGCGCTGATGAACGACATCTTGGGCCGAGCCGTAGCTCAAGGCGCCTGTGGGGCATGTCAGGGCGCAGGCCGGCCACAATCCAGCATCCACACGCTGGCGGCATCCGTCGCACTTAGCGATTTTGCCCGTGGCCGGATTGAGTTGCGGATGTCCAAAGGGGCAGGCCACCGCGCAGGTCTGACAGCCGATGCACAACTGCAGGTCCGAAAAAACCAGCCCGTCGTCGCGTTTCTGCATGGCGCCCGTGGGGCAGGCCAGAACGCAAGCCGGCCGGTCACAGTGAAAACAGGTGGCCGGGCAATGTTGGGTGGTCAAGCCGTTATCGGTCTCCAGAGGGCCGGTCTGAATGGCGACGATGGGCCGGGGACCGGCGGGCAGGTCATTTTCAAGCTTGCAGGCGGCCATGCAGGCATGGCATCCGATACAGGAGGATCCTTCGATCATCAAAGTGTTGCGTTTGAGTTTGGATTCGGCTTTGATCGTCATAATTCAATCGCTTTCAATCGATCGCGTGCTTCTTCAGGAGCCTGGCCTTTGCGGTAAACCAGCACCCGGTCCGCTTGCATCCGTTGCAGAGACCAGACCAGGCTAGGCGGCACCATGCGGCTGATGGCCGCCGGCCCCTCGATAATTTCATTTTCCGAGGCCACCAGAATGGTCTCGCCGT
The DNA here is from genome assembly GCA_049287895.1 of Desulfatitalea sp. Lineage (GTDB taxonomy): Bacteria > Desulfobacterota > Desulfobacteria > Desulfobacterales > Desulfosarcinaceae > Desulfatitalea. The sequence continues at coordinate 40,780 of JBAQGR010000728.1, read as the reverse complement.
TTTCGATCTCCAGAGCCCGGGCCACGCGGGGATGGATGCGGATCCCCATCTCATTCTCCAATTCCCTGGTCCAGGGCCACCACCGGCCGGCATCACCGGACCGGGTCATGGCACGGGTGGCTTGAAAACCCAGGGGATAGGCACATGGATCGTCACAGGCCGGCCGGGGGGCAATTGCTTCCGGAGCCGCAAGCAGGACCGGGTCTGGTTGGGAGGACCCGGTAGCGCCCCGGTCCCAGTAGACCAGCTCGTTTCCCTGTTCGATCCGATCCATCTGCAATCCGCTGGCTTCGGGGCTGTGATCAAAGATCCATTGATAGAAGGCCTTCTGGTCGGCCAGGCTATTGGCCTTCTTCCACGGGAAGTACTCTTCCCATCCGAAGCGCTGGGCCAGTCGCATCCAGAAACCGAGACCGGTACGACACGCATCTCCGGGCTTGACGATTCTGGGGCTCCATTGTACGGCACCTTCATCGGTGAAACTGATGCTATCCCGTTCCGCCCACGCCGCGGCCGGAAAGACCATATGGGCGGCCTGGCGCGTCCGGTTGGGAAAGCTGCCGAAGTAAACCGCCAAGTCCAAATCGTTGATCCGTTTCTGCAAGGGGGCCAGAAAATCGCCCAGACAATTGCCCGAGCCGATGAGGGCCTTGATCGTGAGATGATCAAGGAAATCTTGCTGCAAACGGTTGGGTTGGTAGGGAAAGACAACACTGTCGGGACCCGATACGGTCGGTTGGATCTCATCCAGTCCGACCGTGGGTTCGAGCCGGGGAACCCCCGACTCCAAGGGATACCATCCACCGCCGGACATTTGGTGCCAGCCCATTGCTCGGGCCATGGTCAGCCAGATGCCGTAATGCCGGGCGAAGGCCAGGCGTTTAGCCGTAATGAGGGTGGTCGGTTGGTGTTTTCCCATGGCAAGGACGATCGCCCGGATCTTATCGAGGCTCAGGCCGACAGCTGTGCAGAGACCATCCGTGGGCAAGGCCGCAAATGTGTCCATCCACTCCTGATACTCTTTGGATTTCGTTTCAGCTGCCGGGATGTCGACCAACTGCTCTGCCAGCAGCATTTTCATCAGGGCCAATCCCAGATCGTTGCCCCGGTTGGGCTGGATCAGCACTGCATGGTCGGCTTTGGAGAGAGTCGTCGTAAAGCGTGAATCGACCGCGATGATCTTCGTACCTTGCTTCTGAGCATTCAGCACCCGCTGAAATGCCACCGGATGGGTCGCCGCCATATCGGCTTCGATCAGCACCAGACAGCGGCTATTGGACCATTGGGCGCTTTCAGTGGTGGGATGCCGCAGCTGGGCAGGCAAGGCCGTGTCGGTTGCCTCCTGCAAAGGGTGGTAGACATGCGGTGTTCCCCAGAGGCGGGCAAAACGCAAGGCACCAAAGAAGAAGTCGAGACCGGCTTCGGGATCGCAGCCGATGACCAGAGACTCAGCCCCGTGGTGCTCTTTGACCCGGCGCAGGCGTTCAGCCAGCAGATCGATGCCTTTCTCCCAGTTGTCAAATGCCTCGAACGGACCATTCAATCGGTTGCGCGTACCCGGAAGGGTTATCCGATCGGATGAATTGAGGCCTTGTACAAAGGCAATGCCTCTGGCGCACAAGCGCCCCCTGCTGATGGGATGGCGCTCATTGCCTTGGATATCGATAATGCGCTCCTCATTAACAAAGGCCAAGAGCCCGCAGCCGACGGTGCATTCCTGGCAGCAAGCGGTGATGACGTGATCATGTGCTTTGCGTGATCCAGATCTGCGCTTCAATGATATGGTTTCGAGTATGCCTACTCCGGTTTTCATTATAGTTTTGAAGCCGCTCCTAATTTATTGAGATTAGATGGGTTGTTGAACGCCGGGCTCTCCGCCGTTCTCTGTAATAAACATATTCAGCAATGTCTGTGCCATAAAGAAACGATGCATTTTCGCGGTGGAGTATTTTCTAACTATCTGTAATTTTGTTTATTGTTGATTCTCATGGTATATTCCCCAGCTTAACCGCAAAGGGGAAAAAAGCCCCATCCAGCATGGCTTGCGCATGCATAATCCCTTGTAAATCCGTTATAAACATGGATTGGGGTCGATTGGGGTGAAATTGGATCGCCAACCGGACCGAACGGGGTTCATACCACGGTTGGGATAGGGCCCCTCCATAACTCCAGTCTCCTTTAACCCAATAGCTTATTTGATAAAAATCGAATACTGCAACGGCTTGTAAAACACGCAGTAAATAATGGTGTAGTTTTTGCAAACGATGATCGCAAATCACAGCCCAATCAACAATTCCAAGGTTCCAAGCTTCAATTGCGCAGATTCCAGCACTCTGGTGTTTGATGATGAAGGAGCAGCTTTTGGCTGAAAATGATAGCGAACGTCCCCGTTGCGTAGACTATATGCGGATCTCCATTACCGACCGGTGCAACCTGCGTTGCTTTTACTGTATGCCCCAAGGTGATGTTCAGCTTTTCAGGCATACTGAGATACTTAGCTATGAAGAAATTCTTTCTATTGTAGCGGCAGCCGTAAAGACCGGATTTCGCAAGTTCCGAATCACTGGGGGCGAACCTCTGGTCCGCCGGGGCATTTGCGGATTTATCCGCAATATGGTCGACATGGCCGGTGTTGAAGAAGTGGTGTTGACCACCAACGGCGTATTGCTCGCAGATCTGGCTCCGCAACTATATGCGGCCGGACTCAGGCGCCTGAATATCAGCCTGGACACCTTGCATCCCTTGAAATTTCAAAAAATCACCAAAAGGGATCAATTCCAGCGCGTTCTGCAGGGGATCGAAGCTGCCCGCAGGGTTGGATTCAATCCTCTGAAAATCAACATGGTTGTTATCCGCGGGATTAACGATGATGAATTGGAAGACTTTGGACGGTGGGCGATCCGAGAGGCGCTGACGGTGCGCTTCATTGAATACATGCCCATCGGTTGCCGAAACATGTGGGACGCGGGCAAGTTCGTTTCCATCGATGAAATACGCCTGCGCCTGGAACGAGTGATGGACTTGTATCCCTTGAACCGTCGTGCCTATGACGGCCCGGCCAAGCGCTATCGGCTAGGCACAACCCAGGGGGAAATCGGCCTGATCGGTGCCGTTAGCCACCATTTTTGCCGTTCCTGCAACCGACTGAGACTGACAGCGGAAGGTAAATTGCGTCCTTGTCTGCTCAGGGATGAGGAAATCGACATCAAAGTCCCATTGCGATCCGGCTGCGATGAAGCCGCACTGATGGATCGGATTCAAATGGCGGTCAGAACCAAGGTTAATCATCATCCAACTGACCGGATTTTTGAACAAGGTGCACAACGCGGCATGTCACGCATTGGTGGTTAGGGGCCCATAATTGAATTGTAAAGGGGGTTGGTAGTTCGGATGCTGGCAGGGATTTTTTGAAACGGCGAACGCTTCCATTGGGAGCCAATGCGAATTAATCGGAAGGAGGAACGAATGACCACGGCATTATTGGTTTTGATTGCACTTATGTGGCTACCGGTTGCTTTATTGAACCTTGGCAAAGGAGAGGCCAAGGGAACAGGAGCCGTGACCGGCATTGTTGGTACAGTAGTGGTTTTAGGGGCGATTATCCAGACAGCAGTATTCAAGGATGCTTTCACGGGCGGCCTGCTCTTTTCCCACGGTATTCTTTATTGCTGTGTCGCTTACGCTTTACTGACCGGACTTGAGGATCTGCGATCGGTGGGCAACGTCAGTTTAACGGTGGCGCTGATTTCCACCATCTATATGCTGCTGTTTTTTACCGGCGGCCCCGTACTGGCGGACGGTTCGCAACTCGTCGGCAAAAGTCTGTATCTGGCGATGGCTTGCATGGGCTATGCCATCCTGACCTTCGAGGTCTGGCTAGCCTTCCACGGCAAGTTGGGTGCCGGCATAGTGGCCTGGTCCCTCATCATCTGGGTTCCGGTGGGGCTCTGGATCCCGGCTTTCTGGCTCATGGCCGCAGGTAGGCTGCCCTTCTGATTTTTTTTAGACCGCCGCACTGATTTCAATTTGATGGCCCGGATTATTTAATCCAAGCCTTCCAAAGGCTTCCGATAATCCGGGCCATTGCCCCTATCCCGCTATCTTGGCTACCCCTGACCGGAGGTGAGATGCGACAACAAGAGAACTATATCGGATTCCCGCCCCTTCCCGACAAGGATACCATTGTCGAGTCCTTGCTCAATGATCCCCCGGAGGTGCGTTGGCGTACGGTCAGGCAGCTATTTCGAATCAATGATATCCAAGATCGGGAGGCGCTCATTCAGACCCTGCAGCCGCATTTGAAGGCGGCCGACGATTGGCGTCTGCGCTATCGGCTCCATCTGGGATTGCAGGCGCTTCATCGGCCGCTGGCGATAACCGATTACCGCCTGGTAAAGGGTAAGGGTGCTTTCAAAACATCGGACCCTGAAGAAGAGGATTCCCTTCCGCTTGGAGTCCCCCTTTTCCCCATCGTTGATTTTCATATTCACCCCAAAACACCTGATTTGAAATTTTTTGCGGATATGCGCGAGGCCGGCGTGACCCATGGCGTTATTCTGGCAACGGATACCGATCCGGAAGATGTTGAGCGCCCGCAAGTGCGTGAACAACTCAAAAAAGCGTTCGACCGTTCCCACTCTTCCGGCCGGATGGACTTTGAGTCTCTGCTGAGGCACATCAAAAAGAGTTTGTACTCCCCCACCCATGTCACCAATCAGGATGTGGCCGATTGGGTCCAAGACTACCCCGATATACTGATAGGTTTCGGTTCGGTGAATCTTAGCAAGGACCAGATTTATGTCCGCCAAACCCTGGACGAGATCCAACGGCTTAAATTGAAGGGCCTTAAATTTCTGCCCCATTCCCAGTTCTTCAACCCGGCTGAAAATGAGCACATGCCCATGGTCTTTGAGCATTGCCGACAAACCGGTTCCATTATTTTATCGCATTCCGGCTGCGGACCGGGGCCGTTCGAGATTATCGAAATGAGTCAGAATTCCCATCCGTCTTTATGGGAGCCCTGGCTGAAAAAGTATCCCCAGGTTCCGCTGGTGTTGGCCCATTCAGGCGCTTACAGTACGGAAATTCCGGGCATTTGGCTCTTTGAGGCGCTCCAGCTGGGCAAGGCCCATTCAAATGTCTATATCGACCTGGCGGCGGTGGACTGGCTGCTGGATCGGGAGATGGTGATTCAGGAAATCCGCAAGACCATCGGATTCGATCGGGTCCTGTTTGCCACGGACTATCCCTTGCCGCTATCAGCAGGGTTCAGTTGGGCCTCCACCGTCAAACGGATCCAGACCAATTCCAATCTGACACCCAAAGAAAAGCATAAGATATTGGGCAAAAATGCCGCCAGATTATTGGGGATAGATTGAAGTTAGCAAATTTCATTAAGAACCTGGATGCCTGGCAACCGTTAATCTCAAAGCAATATTTAACGGAAGATCAATACATGCGCCACCTGGAAGCGATTCGCGCTCGATTTGCCCAATTGGTAGAAGGGCCGGAAGATAAAATCGACACGGTCGAAGCCGCCCTGCTGATTGCCCGCACAGCCTTTCCGGACCTGATCGGCTCGCATTGCATGGACTGTTTGAACCGGTGGGCCGATTCCTTGCGGATGAGTCTCAACCCTTCATCATCCGCCGGTGATATCTTGAGCAACCTGAATAGGATCCTGTTTGATGAAGAAGGATTCCAGGGCGATCACCAGAATTACTACGATCCCCAAAACAGTTTTCTAAACCGAGTTCTGGAGCGCAAACTGGGAATACCGCTTACGCTTTCGTTGATCTACAGCGAGGTCGGACGCCGCGCTGGAGTGCCTATGTACGGTTTTGCGCTGCCGGGTCATTTTATCGCCGGTCTGCTGCATGCGTCAGGCACATTGTATATCGATCCATTCAATCGGGGGGAGGTTCTGACCGAAAAGGAATGCCGGGAGATGATACAAGCGCGGTACGGGCGGGAGGCGGCAGCGGATGCAAGCTGGAAAACCCCGGCTGCCAAGAAGGCGATCCTGAAACGCATGCTCAGGAATCTCAAAGCGATATACCGCCAGTTGGGCCAGGATCTGCAATCATTCGAGATGATCCAGTGGATTCTGGCCGTGGATCCGGATGCAGCCGACGAGTTGAAGGAGCGCGGACAGCTGTATGAAGCCATGGGCAACAGTGCATTCGCCGTGCGGGATCTGGAGCGCTATCTGGCGGTGACACCGGCATCTGAAGGCAAAGAGATGGTTGAACTGAAAATCAACATGCTGCGGCATACAAAGCAATGGCTGCATTGATTACGTTGCCCGTTGACCCGTTAGCCCGTTAGCCCGGGGGTGTTTATACGAACCACGGGCTAACAGGCAACAGGTTATGGAGAGCCTTTATGGAAGAAAAAAAGATACAACACATCGAGCAGGCCAACGCAATTATCGAAGTGGCCGAGGAAATGGGTCTCAAGGTGCGTCGAAATTTGGGGACCTGTTTTTGCACCGAACGGCATTTGGAGAAGGACGAGCCGTCCCTGTTCTTCAATGTCGCCCGGAACAGCTTTTTATGCACGACCTGCAAAGATGTGGGTGGCGGCGTCATCGATTTTATCTGTCAATTCAAGGGATGGGAACGCCAAAAAGCAATCGAGTGGCTTGCGCATCGGATTGAATTCGATCAGCAGACACGCAAGCTGTATTACTCCAGAGGCAAAAAAAAGAGGTAGCAGTGGTTTCAGAATGTAGATTTTGAAACCGCTTTTAGAAAGGAAAGGTCATGGGTGCCGACGAAAATAAGCCAAAGCCAAATATGCGCAAGCAGATCTCCGCTTGCCAACAGAAAAAGATTGATACCATTGTGGCCGAAGCTGATAATACGTCCCCCAAGCCGACGACGCCCACGGAGCAATTCGCTCGTCTGAAGCAGGATCTGGAGCAATCGGAACACAAGCGCCTGCAACTGGCCGAAGCCTTGCACACCTCCAGGGATACATTGCGAAAAATCAGGGGGCTTCCCGGAGAGGAGGAAGAGCGTGCCTTGCCCTTCGGTGTCTTCGTGCGGCAGGGGCGTAAAACGCCCGAAGGTGACACGGCGATCATCCGCCATCATGGCCGGCTCTACGAGTCCAGGATCATGGAACCCGAAGAATTTGGCACCCCCGGCCCAAAAGGGGCCACATTTCATGCTTTGCGCCAGAAAAATCAAAAAGAAGACGCCCTGCGCGATGGATTCAAACCGGGCGAACTGCTGCTGCTCAACAACGATCTGCATATCATCGAAGCCCGGGGATTCGAACTGGTATGCGGGAGTCTGGCCACCGTGGAACAGGTGCTCAGCGACCGCAAATTGCTGGTACACACAGTGGGTGACGAGACGATCCTGGTTACGCGCGCCGAACCGATGAAAAACGTCAGCATCGTGATCGGAGACAATGTAGAGTACGATCCTGACTCTCTGTTCGTGTACAGCCTGCTGCCCAAAAGCAATGTGGATCGTCTGGTGCTGGAAAAGGTCCCCGATATCAGCTACGGCAACATCGGTGGACTGGCCGATGCGATTCAACAGATTCGCGATGCCATCGAGCTTCCCCATATCTATCCGGAGCATTTCCGGGAGCATCATCTCGTTCCACCCAAGGGGATTTTGCTTTACGGTCCGCCGGGGTGCGGTAAAACCCTGATCGCTAAGGCAGTGGCCAACAGACTGGCCCAAAGCATTCGGGAAAAAACCGGTGAAAAAGGCGAAAGCTACTTTTTGAATGTCAAAGGGCCCGAACTGTTGAATAAATATGTAGGTGAAACCGAACAGGCCATCCGCGACCTGTTTGCCCGGGCCCGCAATCAGGCGACCTACCGGACACCGGTGGTGATCTTCTTCGACGAGATGGACTCCATGTTCCGGGTACGCGGCTCGGGAATCTCGTCCGATATGGAATCCACCATCGTGCCTCAGTTTCTATCCGAACTGGATGGCTTGCAAGCCCTTGAAAATGTGGTGATTATCGGCGCCACCAACCGGGAGGACCTCATCGACCCGGCTATTCTGAGGCCTGGCCGTCTGGACCGTAAAATCCGTATCCCAAGGCCCGACCGGCAGGCGGCGGCAGAAATTTTCTCTAAATACATGACACCCGAGTTGCCTATTGAATCCTGCCACGTGAACACGTTGGGGACACCTGAAAAGGCTGTTCAATGGATGATCGACCAGACGGTTGAAGCACTTTACAGCCTCAAGCCTGAAAACGAGCTGCTCGAAATAACTTTTGCCGACGGCAACCGCAAGATCTTGTATGTCAAAGACCTGTGCAGCGGCGCGATCATAGAAAATATCGTCAACCGAGCCAAGTACCTGGCGGTTAAGGAACTCATCGGCCAGGGCAACAAAGGAATCAGTCTTGACCATATGATCCGGGCGTTGCGGGCCGAATTTGAGGAAAATGAGGAACTGCCCAGTAATTCCAACCCGGCCGAATGGTACCGGATCATCGGTAAGGGGGGCGAACGGGTCATTCGGATCCGGTCCCTGCTGGAGCAACGGGCGGAGCGCATGCGGTCTCAAAAAAAACAGGAGACTATCGATGTGCCGGACAAGCTGAAATAAGTTCAAAGTTCAGGGTTCGGCGTTCATGACGCAAGTCCAAAAAAGGAAAGTTGCATGAGCATTCCCAAGGTTGTGGGCATCGAACAGGAGTATGCCATTCAGCTTAAAGGCGATCCGGCCCTATCCGCATTTGAAGTCTCCTGCATGCTGGTCAATGCCTACGCCCGCAGTGTCGGTCTGCGCGAACCCGGCTCGCGGATCCTCTGGGATTATGCCCATGAAACGCCCTACGCGGATATCCGCGGCCGGTTGTTCCGGAAAAGTGCCACCCAACAAGTGGTTTCGGATGAAGACAATTTTCGCATCAACGCCGGCCTGCCCAACGGCGCCCGATTCTATACCGACCATGCCCATCCGGAGTATTCCACGGCCGAGTGTCGCAGCGCCCGGCAGGCCTTGGCCTGCGATAAGGCCGGGGAGATCGTCCTGCGCAAGGCCCTTTCGGAATTAAAGACCCTCTGTCCGGAGATAGGCGTCACGCTGTATAAGAATAACAGCGATCACAAAGGCCATAGCTACGGGTGCCATGAGAACTATTTGATGGACGCCCGGGCCCATGAGGATTGCATGGTTCGCGATCCCCGTACGGCGGCCAGGGTGCTGATTCCTTTTCTGGTCACCCGTCAGGTGTTGGCCGGCACCGGCAAGGTGGGCGGTGAAGCCCCCCATTCCCGGCAGGCCTGCTATCAGGTTTCCCAACGGGCCGATTTCATCGAAAACCTGTACGGTCTCGAGACGATGTATGCCAGGCCCATCATCAACACACGCGCCGAACACCATGCGGACCCCCGTCGATTCCGGCGGCTGCATTTGATTCTGGGGGATGCCAACATGTGTGAGGTGGCCGGGTTCGTCAAATTGGGAGCCACCCAGATCGTGCTGCAAATGATGGAAGACGGATTCATCCCCGACGACTGGAGCCTTAAGGCACCCATCGACGCCATCCGGTGCATATCGGTAGATTTTAAAGCCGCCATCGAGCTCAACAATGGCACCCGGCTGACAGCCGTTCAAATCCAGCGGCTGTTTCTGGACAGGGCCGATGCTTTCAGGCCCACTGCCGGGGCGGCCGCCATTCCGCACTACGAGGAGATCCTGGCCCGCTGGGCCGAGATTTTGGACGGCTTGGACCAGTTAAAACTGTCCCGCGACTTTGATATCGAAGACGACCCAGGCGAACTGGTGAAACAACTGGACTGGGTCCTCAAGTTGTGGTTGCTTAACCGGTATCGAAGGGCGCGCGACTGTGCCTGGGACCATCCATTGCTGCCGGTGCTTGATTTGCAATACCACCGGGTGGACAACCTGGAAGGGCTTTTTTACAAGCTGCAGGCGGACGGTTTGACCGCGCGGCTGTGCGATGAGCGGGAAATCGGCCATTTTGTAGACCACGCCCCGGACGATACGCGGGCCTATTTCCGCAGCCGATGCATTCAAAAGTACCCCCGGGAGATATATCTGCTCAATTGGGAGGTGGTCGGATTTGATCACGGTGACGTGCATCGCATGGTGCCGCTGCTCAATCCGCTCAAGGGTACCAGGGAGCAATTTGAACAAGTTTTTTTGAACGCCGCGGATTCCAGGGCCCTGATGTCACAACTGGCAGGAGGGCCTTCACAAGGTGAGGGTGGCATCAACGGCTAAAACATTATTCAGGAGGCAGCATGCCTGATTCACCTCAGATTAAAAAGCCTAAAAAGAAAATTTCAAAAAAACAGGAAAACAGGCAGGCCCAACCGGAAAAGCTTTCCAAAGAAAAGCAGACAAAGCTTAAGGAGCTAGATAATTATATCGATAACGTGCTCGAAGAAGCCGGCGAGGATTTCCTGGATCAATTCAAACAGATCGAAGGGGAGTAGCATTGTACCAGCGGATTTTCGGTACCGAATCCGAATATGCCCCGGTTTACCATCTGCAGGGTGAATGCGCCGCCAATAAACCATGTCCGGACAATCTGCTGGACCATCAGAAGCAAATCGCCGCGCGCCTGATGGCCGCTGCCGGGGACATGAAACTGCCCATGGCCGGTGAATTCATGGGCAATGGCGGCCGCTTGTATGTGGACCGGGGCGGACATCCGGAATATGCCACTCCGGAGTGCCGCAGCGTGGCGGACCTTGTGACCCACGAAATCGCCGGCGACCGCTTGATCCAGGAACTGGCTGAAACCACGCACGCCCCGGACGACCCCACGCGGCTGCATGTTTACAAGAACAACGTCGATCTTTACGGCCACACCTACGGCGGCCATGAAAACTATCTGATTGCGCCTCAAGGCATGTGCCATATCTCCCGGCTGATTCCCTTTTTGGTCACGCGCCAGATATATGCCGGAGCAGGCAAGGCCATGACCAGTACCCGGGATGGCGCTTTTGGGTTTCAAATCAGCCAGCGGGCCGATTTTTTCGATTGCACGTACAGCGACCGCACTTCCGAAGTGCGCGGGATCATCAACATCCGCAAGCGTGAGATCACCCGCATGGATCAGAGCCGGCGATTGCATCTGATTATCGGCGACAGCAACATGGCCCAGTATACCATCGGGCTGAAAATCGGGACGTTGACGCTGATGCTGCGCCTCCTGGAGGAAGGGGTTCTGGACGAGGATTTCGAGCTGGAATCGCCGGCAAGTGCGCTCAAAGCTGTATCCCGGGACTTGCATGCCAAATTGGAGATGCGCCATCATGGGCGCCGCGTGGCTTACACCGCCCTGGAAATTCAGTCGAGCTGCCTGGAAAAGGCCCTTGAATTTTATGCCGCCAATCCACCTGGCTCCCAGGAGGCCCAATGGCTGGAGTTGTGGGCGCATGTGCTGGGTGGATTTGATGATCTCAAGATCTGCCAGCCCGAGATGGCCATAGAGACGGATGGCGCCGACCTGAAACGCAAGATCGACTGGATCCTGAAGCTGTGGCTGCTGGACCGCAGTCGTTCCAAAGGCGCCGATGAACACCAATTGAAAAAACTGGATCTCAAATACCACGACCTGAACCCGGCCACCGGTTTGTACTTGCGATGTCTGGCCCTGGATCTGGTGGATCGGCTTATTCCGGAAAACGATATCTCCAAGGCCCGTAGCCGACCGCCCCAGGATACCCGTGCCCGCTTGCGGGGAATGGTCGTGCAGCAAACCTTCGGTAAAAATGTGGCGGTGGAGGTGGAAAATTGGGAGCGGATCCGCGTCCGGGCGCGGAACAAAGACCCGGAAGCACGCCACTGTTTCAACCGGGTCAAATGCGAGATAAACAGCCTGGGGATTGGCCTGGAGGACCCTTTCCGGGCCGAAGATCCTCAGGCCATGGAAGCGCTGCAACGCTTCATGGAAAAGTGGGGTTGACCAAATGTCATGGGATCCCGGATACCCTGCCGATCTGCGGCAGATGCTCATCCAACAGTTCATGTTACATGAAGTGCAGCACCACGATTTACAGGCCGGCAATCCCTATGGGCAGACGCCCCGGGCACCCGTGGCCCACGACTTGATCGACATCTATAAATGCCTTCATCAGGGCGAATTCGGGGTTGGCCATACCATCGACCACCCCGAAGGTTTCCGGCAACGTCTGTATCAGGAGTTAATACGGGGACTTGACGTGGAGCCGGTCAGCGAGCCGGCGGTGGAAAATATTTCCGCCGATGGCAGGATGCTCAGGATCAACCTGCGGGCCGTGAGGCATTTGTGCGGCGATGATGCCAACAGGGTCGCAGATGAGCTTGTCCGTGTATGCATTCAATCGGCCGAGGTCACCCGGGGCAGCAACGCTCATTTTTTCGAGGTCCTGGATCAGTTCAGGATGCTGAACCAGGCCGGCGAGATTGCTTTGGCCGGGCATGTTTTCGCCTTTCCGTCCGCCATGGTGAATACTTTTTTATCCGAGGTGCGCGAATTGATGCGCAGGATTCGTGAGGTGCCGGTTTTGAGCCATTCCGATTCTTACCGGCGGTTGAACCGGCCTTCATACCGAGTGGTGACGCAGCTTGTCCTGGAGGCATCGCCCTTGGCCGGTATCCTGGAGAAATAAATTGAAAGCGGAAAGTTCCTGCCATGCGCTGTTGCTGCAGCCACCCCCCGGAGACGTTACCGGTCCATATCCGGCCTTGTGCTATTTGAAATCCTTTGCTTCCCGGCAGGGGTATCGGGTCAAGGTCAAGGACCTGGGGATCGAAGCGCTGCACTACCTATCCCACCCGGAACGTGTGGCCGGTATGCTCCGGGAAATCCGGCAGCAGTGCGATCGCTTGGAAAGTCTGCCCGCGCTTGACGCCGGGCAGCAGCAGTATTACGGCCGCTTGCTGACAGCCTTGCCGGCCCATGATCATCCCGAGTGGTTTTCAGAAACCTTCCAACTATTCCGGCAGCCGAACACCTTTTTCGATTACCACCGATACAAACAGGCCCGCAACGGATTGAGCGCTTTTTTCGACCTGCTCAGCGCCCGGCACTATCCCACGATGCTGGCGGCGGCGGAATATCCCACGGCCACCCTGCTCAAGAGCATGGACAATATCCTGGCCCATCAGGACCCGGCGGTCAATCCGTATGTGCGCTACTATGAAGAAGTTCTCTTTCCCATGATCGCCGGGCTGCGTCCATGCCTGGTGGGCATCTCCCTGGTTTTCGCCAATCAGTCGGTGCAAGCCCTGGTGCTGGGCCGGATGATCAAAGCCCGTTTCCCCCATGTCCATGTGGTTCTGGGCGGGGCCTATCTCTCCCAGTGGGCCATGGCCGCCGATGACGCGCAGGTGATGCAATTGCTGAGCTGCGCCGACACCATTGCCTGCGGCGAAGGCGAGCAGGTCTTTACCGATCTGTTGGCGTGTGTGTTGAAAAACGAATCTCCGGCAGGTCTGCCCAATCTTATGGGTCAGGATCCAGCCACTCGGAACCTGATCCGCTTCCAGCAGCTCAACTACACCGATATCGTCGACCAGCCGCCACCCGACTTTTCCGATCTGGATCTGGGCGCCTACCTGGTTCCCCAAACCGTTGTTCCTTACTGCATCAGCCGCGGCTGTTATTGGGGGCGTTGTGTCTTTTGCCAAAACCGTTACGGGGATCACCGCATGCGCCGTTACCAGACCGTATCGGTGGACAAGGCGGTTGCCGAAATGGCCGCTCTGGCGGATCGCTACGGCAGCACGCACTTTAACTTCAGCAATGACGTGATCGACCCCGCCTACCTGAAAAAACTCAGCCAGGCGATGCTGGACAGCGGCCGCAACTTCACCTGGAATACCGATTTGCGGGCCGAGAAAGCTTTTGACGCCCAAACCTGTCAGTTGATGGCCCGCGCCGGTCTCAAAAGTGTGGCCATCGGTTTCGAAAGCGGGTGCCAGAGAACCCTGGATGCCATGGATAAGGGCAAACGGGTGGAAATCATCGCCCAAGTCCTGGAAAACCTCTATTCAGCCGGCGTGGCCACCCAGGCCATGGGTATTTTCGGCATGCCCGGAGAGAGCGAGGCCGATGGAGAAGAAACCGTACGCTTTCTCGAAGTCAATGCGCAGAACATCTCTTATTATGTCATGGGACTGCTGATGGTCCTGCCCGGATCCCGAATGCACGGCGATCCGGGTGCCTATGGGGTGAGTGCCATTAGCTATGACCTCAACCCGCTGAAAACGCCCGAGCCCGTCTGGCGGTCGCCCACGCGCATGTCCATCGAGAGTGTCAACCGGCTGTACGATCGTCTCAGTCGGCTGGAACAGATCTATGCCATCGATGAATACCCTTTCGTGGGCGGGCTCTGCACCAATCACGGATTCCTTTATTACACCCTGGGGCCGGACATCCTTAAAAGACTGCGGCATGACGAACAGGCGACCTTGACGCGGATCGGTCGCCTGTTGGGCATGGAGGGGGCATCGCCCGATTCAAAAAAAATTAAAAAAATGATTCCTCGAATGATCCTTCCCCATTACATTCAGCGCTCCTGCTTTGCAATTCATCGCCTTACGACGGGCCCCGATCAGAACCTCAATGCAGAGCGCCTTGGACCAACGATGGAAGGCACTTTTGTGCTGCTCCCCGGCCATGGCGGGCAGACGCCGGTGGTAATTGACCACCGTGAAATTAGCCTGCTGAATCGTATCGACGGGCATCGGACGCTCTGGGCCGTCTTAAAAAAGGTCGATAATACAGAACTGAGACGAGCACTTTCTTTTGTGTGGTATCTGGTCCAGGCTGAAGCGATTGAATTTCTTTGACGGATCTGAATGGTTTCTGGTTCAAAGCGGACGACATCGTAAAAAGTTCACAAGCCGTCGCTCCCGCGAAGGCGGGAGTCCAGAAGCATTTGAAAAAACTGGATCCCCGCCTTCTCGCGGATGACACAATCGGACCACCTGAGACTTTTTACGAGTTCCTCAAGATTGTTAGTATCGATTTTTCTTCTGAATAACTCGTAGTAACTCTAACAGACATCCATGTTAAAACCAGATGCAGGTCCATCCTAAAATCATTCAATTATAGTGGCGACTGATTCCGCAGAGTTTCTAAAAGCCCTTCCATGACCGCTATAATTGGGGCTGGTAGTCCCAATTGACCCCAACCTATTCGATTTGTCAAAGAAGCATTTTTAAAGGATTGTAAAGGGGTTTCGTTTCTGGATGGGAGTTTTTGTCTCAATTGAAGCATAACGTTTTCTTCTCAGTGGCGGTTTCCCTGCTTCCCGGTTTCATCGCAATAGAAGTCGACATCCAACTAACATATTGATATTTTGTATATTTTAGATAATTAGCCCAAACCCGGCCACACCATTCGGCACGGCAAGCGAATCGGCACGGCTTGTGCTAACCAAATATATCCATTTTGAAATAAATGTTGCGCTGCATGATAGAGTGGTTTTGACGCAATGGATAATGGTACCGAAATACGCAGCACACATAAAGCCACAACAACTAAGTTTATTATAGATACTGCCGGTGGCACCTTCATTCCGGATGAAAATTCGAATAGAACTCATGACATATCGGAATTGATTTAGAGCTGATGAATTCAATACCCATCCATCACGCTGTCGGACAAGTGCTGGCCCATGACGTCACGCGCATCGTGCCGGGACAGAGCAAGGGCCCGGCTTTCAAAAAGGGCCACATCATCCAGGAGCAGGATATCGAGACGCTGCTCGACATGGGCAAGGCCCATATCTATGTCCTGGAAATATCTTCTGATCAGGTTCACGAAGATGCCGCCGCACGGCGCATCGCCACTGCCGCTGCCGGACAGGGGCTAACGCTGAGCGCTCCTTCCGAAGGCCGCATTAACCTGATCGCCGCATATGAAGGCTTGCTCAAGGTGGATGTATCCGCGCTGAACAAGCTCAATGCCATCCAGGATGTGGCTTTTGCCACCCTTCATTCCAACCATCGTGTCGCCGCCGGTCAGCCGGTGGCCGGTACCCGGGTCATCCCTCTGCTGGTTTCCGAAAGCAAAGTGGCGCAGGCGGAGATGGTGTGCCGGAAAAGTCCGCCCCTTATTGCCGTCAACCCTTTCCAATCCCTCCGCGTGGGGATGGTCACCACCGGCAGCGAAGTATTCCTGGGTCGTATCAAGGATCAATTCGGACCGGTGGTCGATAAGAAAATCAAGGACCTGGGCAGCCGTGTAGTCCGTCAAATCTACGTTTCCGATGTGGTCGATCATACGGTCGCAGCCATCCACGCACTGATCGGCGAAGGGGTTGGGATGGTGCTGCTCACCGGAGGAATGTCCGTGGACCCGGATGATCGCACTCCGGCCGCGATCCGGTCCGCCGGCGCCCAAGTGGTCACCTATGGCGCACCCACTTTACCAGGTGCGATGTTCATGTTGGCTTATATTGGCGATATCCCGGTGCTGGGGTTGCCGGGCTGCGTCATGTACCACCGTACCAGCATTTTTGACCTGGTGGTGCCGCGGTTGCTGGCCGGTGAGCGGCTTACCCGTGAAGATATTGCGGGCTTGGGACACGGCGGCTTCTGCGCCGGCTGCGCCGAATGCCGATATCCGCTGTGCGGTTACGGCAAAGCATGACGCGTCTGATGAACTTATTGGAATTGTTTGGTTAATGAATTTTTCTATCTTACAAAGGAGGAGGCAGAATGATTAAGAGAATGATCAACGTCAACGGGACTGACGTCACGGTCGTTGCACCGGAGGATGCGTCGCTGGCCAATGTATTGCGCGGCCAGCTCGGCCTGACCGGCACCAAAGTGGGCTGCGGCGAGGCCCAGTGCGGTTGCTGCAACGTGATCCTGGACAACAAACTGGTGCGCTCGTGCGTCACCAAAATGTCCAAGGTGGCCGAAGGGGCTGCGGTGACCACCATCGAAGGGATTGGCACGCCCAATCACATGCATCCGCTGCAGCTGGCTTTCATCGTGCACGGCGCGATCCAGTGCGGTTTCTGCACCCCGGGCTTTATCGTTTCCGCCAAGGCGCTACTGACCGAAAATCCCAAACCCACCCGGGCAGATGTGCGCGATTGGTATAACAAGCACCGCAACGTCTGCCGCTGTACCGGGTATAAACAAATCGTGGATGCCGTCATGGATGCGGCCAAGGTCATGCGCGGTGAAATGAAGGCCGACGCGCTGATGTTCAAAATGCCGGCCGACGGCGAAGTGTGGGGCAGCAAACATCCGCGTCCCACGGCAGTGGCCAAGGCCACCGGGACCATAAATTTCGGGGCCGATCTGGGCGTCAAGATGCCCGAAGGTACACTGCACCTGGCACTGGTCCAGGCCAAGGTGTCGCATGCCAATATCAAATCCATCGATACCAGTGCCGCGGCAAAAATGCCGGGCGTGGTCAAGGTGGTGACCCATAAAGATGTTAAGGGCAAGAACCGTATCACCGGCCTGATCACTTTTCCCACCAATAAGGGCGATGGCTGGGACCGGCCGATCCTGTGCGACAAGAAAGTTTACCAGCTCGGCGACGCCATTGCCATCGTGTGTGCCGAAACGCCCGCTTTGGCGCAAGCTGCGGCCGATCAAGTCAAAGTGGAACTGGAGGAGCTGCCGGCCTACCTGAGCGCCCCGGCGGCCATGGCTGACGATGCCATGGAGATCCATCCCGGCACCCCCAACGTTTATTACGAGATCCCCATTAAGAAAGGTGCCGAGACCGCACCGCTGATGGCCAAAGCCGCCCATGTGGTAGAAGGCAAATATTACTTGCAAAGACAGCCCCATCTGACCATGGAACCGGATGTTGGGTGTGCTTATCTGGACGCTGACGGGCGACTGACCATCCACTCCAAGAGCATCGCTATCTTCTTGCATCATGCCATGATTGCCCCGGGATTGGGTATCGAGCCGGAAAAGTTGCGCCTGGTGCAAAATCCCACCGGCGGTACCTTCGGCTATAAATTCAGCCCCACCATGGAGGCCCTTCTGGGGGTCGCTTGCATGGCCACCAACCGGCCGGTCTATTTATGCTACAACTATTACCAGCATATCACTTACACCGGCAAACGGTCGCCCTTCTGGATCAAGCTCAAATTCGGCGCCGACGCCAATGGCAAAATCACGGCCATGGAGAGCGACTGGAGCGTGGATCATGGGCCCTACTCCGAATTCGGCGATTTGCTGACCATGCGCGGTGCCCAATTCATCGGCGCCGGCTATGGGATTGCCAATATCCGCGGCTTGGGTCGCACCGTGGCCACCAATCATGGCTGGGGCTCGGCTTTCCGCTCCTACGGGTCGCCGCAGAGCTTCCTGGCCAGCGAGAGTCTGATTGATGAACTGGCCGCTAAAATGGGCGAGGATCCTTTGGAATTGCGCGCCCGCAATATTTACAAAAAAGGGGACACCACCCCCTCCGGTCAGGCACCCGAAGTTTATAGCCTGGCCGAGATGGTGGACAAGTTGCGTCCGTTGTACAAAGCGGCCAAGGAAAAAGCCAAAAAGGAATCCACTGCGGCGGTCAAAAAAGGCGTGGGAATTTCCCTGGGTATCTACGGCTGCGGCCTGGACGGCGCGGATGCCTCCGCGGCGCGGGTGGAACTCAACCCGGACAACACCGTAACGGTTTACAATTCCTGGGAAGATCACGGGCAGGGCGCTGATATCGGTACGCTGGGAACAGCCCATAAAGCCTTACGTCCCCTGGGACTGGCTCCGGAACAGATCCGCCTGGTGATGAACGACACGGCCACCACGCCCAACAGCGGACCATCGGGCGGCAGCCGTCAGCAGGTCGTTACCGGCAATGCCATTGTTAACGGTTGCCAGATGCTGATCAACGCCATGAAGAAGCCCAAGGGCGGTTACCGGACCTACGACGAGATGAAGGCCGAGAATATCCCCCTGAGCTATTCGGGCAGTTGGACGGCCTCCATGTGCACGGCCTGTAACATGGAAACCGCTCAGGGGTCGCCTTTCTGTACTTATATGTATGGACTTTTTATGGCCGAAGTGGCCGTGGACACCAAAACCGGTAAAACAGCGGTGGAAGGCTACACCATGATCGCCGATGTGGGTAAGATCAACAGCCGCCTGGCCGTGGACGGCCAGATCTACGGTGGTATCGCTCAAGGTATCGGGCTGGCCTTGTCCGAAGACTTCGACGATCTGAAAAAGCACACTTCGTTGAAGGCTTGCGGCATTCCGTATGCAAAGGATATCCCGGACAAGATCGACATCCACTATGTGGAGACCCCGCGTCCCGACGGTCCTTTCGGTGCCGCCGGTGTGGGTGAGTTGCCCTTGACCTCCAGTCATGTGGCCGTGATCAACGCCATCGCCAATGCCACCGGTGCTCGGGTTCGGAGTCTGCCGGCCCTTCCGGAAAAGGTGTTGGCCGCAATGAAGTAGCGTATATGTGAATCGCTGGAAATCATCCTGCGTTTGCATCGATGAGGTTTCCGTCACCTGAAAACCTCCAAGAAAGGCAAAGGCGAATCCCCTGGGCAGGGATTCGCCTTTGCCGCCTGAAATGAGTTTGTTGAGTTTATAGGGTTTATTGGGTTGTTGAGTTGTTTCCCTCCCTCAGGCGTGGGAATGGATGGGGTGGGGAGAAAGCTCATCCGGCAAAGGAACGTAATGGAACAACAGGCATTGAGGGATCTGGAATATCGCTGTATCCAGGAAGAGCCGCCCTGGTGCACCGCTGCCTGCCCGTTGCATGTGGATGGGCGCGCTTTAGCCGGCCATATCGCCCAAGGACGCTGGCAAGATGCCTGGAAGGTCCTGCGCAAGTCCATGCCGCTGCCCGGTATTCTGGGACGCATCTGTGATGCCCCCTGTGAAGCGCGCTGCAAGCGGGATGAGGCCGGCGGTGCTATTCGCATCGGCGCTTTGGAACGCGCCTGCGTGCAGACCACCCCGCCGGCGGTTCCTATCATGCCTTTGCCGGCCAAAGGGAAAAAGGTGGCCATTGCCGGCAGCGGATTGAGCAGCCTGACCGCAGCTTGGGACCTGGTGCGCAAAGGGTATGCGGTCACCATCTTCGAATCCCGGGACCTGCCTGGGGCGCTTTTGCGCCGATTGGACGCCAGGAATTTGCCGGCTGAAGCCATCGATGGAGAAATCGATGTGCTTTCCAGATTAGGCGTCCGGTTTGAACTCGGCAGCGATCCGGATTCCGAAGCAATTGCAGCCCGATGCCTGAATTTATTTGACGCTGTATACCTGGGTCTCGATACCGTAACCGGGAAAGAGTGGCATCTTGAATGTCATAGTGACGGTACGCTCCGGATCGATTCCAAAAGCCGTTCGACAAGTCGTGCCGGAATATTTGCAGGCGGTCAAACCCTTTCGCCGGTGTGGCAGGCGGCCCAAGGTCGCTGGGCCGCCACCTCCATTGACCGCTTTCTGCAAGGCGTTTCCATTACCGCCGGCCGTGATAAGGAAGGCCCCTTTGAGACCAGGTTGTTCACAAGTCTGACGGATGTGGGGTCACTGCCCGCGATCCCCATGGCCTATGAAGCCGGGGGGTACTCCAGGGTCGAAGCAGAAGCGGAAGCCCGTCGCTGTTTGCAGTGCGAGTGCCTGGAATGCGTTAAAGCGTGCGCTTATCTGGAGAAATTCGGCGCTTATCCCAAAAAATATGCCCGGGAAGTATACAACAATCTTTCCATTGTCATGGGCGAGCACAAGGCCAACCGGCTGATCAACTCCTGCAGCCTGTGCGGGCTTTGCCAGCGGGTCTGCCCCAATGACTTCGCCATGCAGGACCTTTGCCTGCAGGCGCGCCGGGCCATGGTGGACAACGGTAAGATGCCGCCTTCAGCCCATGAGTTCGCTTTGCTGGATATGGCCTTCAGTCAGGGTGAACGTTTCGCGCTGGCCCGGCATCAGCCCGGCCGTGAAGCCAGTGCCTATCTTTTTTTCCCGGGATGTCAACTTTGCGCCTCGGCTCCGGGGCAGGTCGAAAAAGTCTATGCCCACCTCCGGTCGGAATTGCCGGGTGGGGTCGGGTTGATGCTGAACTGTTGTGGAGCGCCGGCGCATTGGGCCGGCCGGCGGGAACTGTTCGAAGCGCAGACAGCCCATATCGAGGCCCAATGGAACGCCCTGGGGCAACCCCGGCTGATCCTGGCCTGTTCAACCTGCATCCGTATTTTTAATGACCATCTGCCCATGCTCCCCATGGTCTCTTTGTGGTCGGTGCTTGAAACCTACCGACCGGAAGCCGTGACAACCCATGTTGTACGCCCGCTGGCGGTGCACGATCCCTGCACCACCCGCTACGAGACCGAACTGCAGGCCTGTGTCCGGCGACTGATATCGGAGGCCGGTCTTGAAATCGAGGAACTGGCGCTGGGCCGTGATAAAACCGAATGCTGCGGATTCGGCGGATTGATGCAAAACGCCGACCCCGAGCTGGCGCGGGAGGTGAGTCATCGCCGAGCAGTGCGCAGCGATTCCGATTATATCGCTTATTGCGCCATGTGCCGGGACAACCTGGCGGCCACCGGCAACCGGGTGATCCATCTGCTGGATCTCTTTTTCCCGGACCCCCGGCATCCCGATCCGGCCCTTCGTCCACGGCCGGGATGGTCCCGGCGTCAGGAAAACCGCGCCCGATTCAAGGCGCGGCTGTTGGAAAAATTGTGGAACGAGGTGCCCGACAAAATGAACCCCCACCAAACCATCAAATTGGAGATATCCCCTGAAGTGGCTGAAAGCCTGGATAGCCGCCGCATTCTGGTAGAAGATCTGCAGCAGGTCATCCAGCATGCCGAGGCCAGCCGTGAACGGCTTTTCCATCCTCCCAGCGGTCGTTACAAGGCAGCCTATGCGCCCTACAAGGTCACCTTCTGGGTTGAGTACACCCCAACCACGGACGGCTTTGTGGTCCATAATGCCTACGCCCATCGAATGGAGGTGATCGGGCCATGAAATCGGACAATGTGCGTCCCGAAGATTTGCAATGGCGATGCGACCAGTGTAACCGGGAACTGATCGCCGGACCCATCAACGTGGCTTATATGGGCAACCGCTTTACCGCGGACTTGCCCTATTGTCCGGATTGCGGACGGGTATTAATTTCAGAGAAGGTGGCGCTGGGCAAGATGGCCGAAGTGGAGAAATTGCTGGAAGACAAATGACAAATGATAAATGATAAAGTTCAAGGTTCAGGGTTCAAGGTTCAGTGCCCGGGGCTGATAAGCTGAAGCGGCTTTAAGCGCCCTCTCCCTTGAGAGAGAGGGTTGGGGTGAGGGTGAAAGGCGGCCAGCGGGCCTGTCATTCGGCCGGGGTACTATCTGCTGGTGGCGCGAAAACCGAATACTGACTAGTTCCTTGAATCCGGTTCAAGGTTCTCGGTTCTTTAACGGTCCGGTTCAGCCGGACTGGGAGTTTTCATGGACGATACACTGATACGCATGCTGCAGCTGAGGCAACAGGGTTATTCCTGCAGTCAGGTGATCATTCTTCTTGGGCTGGAAGTCCGCGGCGAGAGCAATCCGGAACTTGTGCGCGCCATGGCCGGCTTGGCATATGGGTGCGGTAGCGGCCGGGGAACTTGCGGTACGCTGGCCGCCGGATGCTGCTTATTGGCCCTGTATGCCGGCAAGGCCAGCGCTGAAGAAGCCGAATCCGATCGCCTGGCGCTCATGCTGCAGGAGCTCAATGACTGGTTCAGTCGGCGTATCGATTGCGCTGCCAATGACATGAGTTGTGATGCAATCGTCGGTGAAGACGGACCGATTGCCTCTCTCAAGCGCTGCGGCGCCATCGTGGCCGATACCTATGCCAAGGTCATGGAAATCCTGGCCGCCAACGGTATCGATCCTTTGGGTGGCTGAGAAGTTGCACCGCATGGGGCATAACAGGCCGTCAGTTTGAGAGTTGAACCCATCATTTTCCACCTGGGAGGTATGACCAATGCGAATGCTGGCTGAATTCTTTCCTGAATTTACCGATCTGCTGGACGCCGTGGATGGTCTTTACGGGCAGAAGCGCATGATCGACGAAAAAACGTATCAATTCATATGCTTTGCCCTTTCCATCAAGGGGCGTTCCAAACCCTGCGTACTGAAACATTTCAAAGGCGCCCTTGAAGCCGGCGCCACGGTCAAGGAATTGGCCTACATCCTGGCCCTGGTCATGCGGGAGGCGGCGGGCGCGGATGACTGCTGGACTCACGACGTGTTAGGTGACTGGAAAGAGATCATCGCCGGCAATATTGCCTGTGACTGTCAGAAATGCTGATTGACCGGTATACAGCATGGAAAGTCGCCATCGCCAATCAGGGCCTGAACGGCGGTCCGGACCTGCAATGACAGCGAATCGAACCCGAACGGAAAGCCTCTGCCCGGTGTGTCTGAAACGCCTGCCGGCGCAACGTATTTTTATTGGCGACGACGTCCATCTCGTTAAGACCTGCGCTCAGCATGGTGAATTCCGTTCACTGATCTGGCAAGGGATGCCCTCCTTCGATCAATGGCAGCGCCCCAAGATACCGGCCGGGCCGCCGGTGGTTTTCAGCAAGGGTGAAAAAGGGTGCCCCTTTGACTGCGGGCTGTGCCCCGATCACCGGCAGCGCTCCTGCACGGTGATCATCGAAATCACCCAGCGCTGCAATTTGGCCTGTCCGGTCTGTTATGCGGCCGCTTCCTCCCAAAGACCGGATCCCCCGGTGGATGCCATAGCTGAATTGTTTCGCAGAGCCCACGACGGCGGGCAGGGATGTAATATCCAGTTGTCCGGCGGCGAGCCGACCCTGCGGGACGACCTGCCCGCCATTGTGGCCCTGGGCAGGGAGCGGGGGTTCGATTTCATTCAGGTCAATACCAACGGCCTGCGTCTTGGCCGGGACCGGGCATTTGTCAAAGAGTTGAAAAAGGCGGGTCTGGCATCGGTATTCCTGCAATTCGACGGCACTGAAGATGATATTTACCAATATTTGAGAGGGCGGCCCCTGCTGCAGGACAAGCGCGCAGCCATCGAAGCCTGCGCCGAGCAGGACATCGGTGTGGTTCTGGTGCCGACCCTGGTGCCCGGCGTCAATACGCACGATATCGGCGCCATTCTGAAGGCCGCCCTGGATTGGGTGCCGACTGTACGCGGTGTCCATTTCCAACCGGTCAGCTATTTCGGACGTTATCCGGTCACCCCCGATGCGGCCGCCCGTATCACGCTGCCCGAGGTGATGAGGGCGATAGAAGATCAGAGCGGCGGTCTGTTTCAGGCCACCCACTTTGAGCCGCCGGGGTGCGAGAATGCCCTGTGCTCATTTCACGGCCGATTCATGCAACTGCCGGGCGGACAGGTGATACCGATGAAATCATCTCCTTCGGAAGCGTGTTGTGCGCCCCCCATCAAGGCCGATGTGGGGGCCATTCGGGCCATTTCCGCTGTGGCCCGCCAATGGGCCGGCCGGGAAAAGCCGGCCGCCGAAACAGCGTCATCCGGCGGGTGCATCTGCCGGACCCAAGGAAAAGCGCCCGGCGACACTGGTGCCTTGGTTCCCATGGACCTGGATGCATTCATCCATCGGGCCCGTACCCACACGTTTTCCATCTCGGCCATGGCGTTTCAGGATGCCTGGACGATTGCCCTGGATCGTGTCCGGGATTGCTGTATCCATGTGATGGCCCCCGACGGACGCTTGATTCCCTTTTGCCTGTACAATCTGACCGCCGTCGACGGCAGGAGGCTGTATCGTCCGTGATGACACATTCCCGAACCCCCCTGGAAGCCTGGGTGAAGGCCAAAATCGGTTTGCCGGCCCACCGGGATCTTACCCGTCAGATCCTGACGAAATACCAGCTGGAAAAGCTCCGCAGCACCCTGGACTATGTCAAGTGCCGCAGTCCGTTTTACCGCCGCCATTTCGCCACCCACAACCCTGCATCCGTGCATGGCTTGCAGGACCTGGCCCGGTGGCCCCTGACCACGGCCGATGATCTCAGGAGCGATCCTTTGGCGTTTTTATGTGTCTCCCAAAGTGCGGTGGAACGGGTGGTGACCCTGCCGGCCCGTTCACCGGAAGTTCGCCCCAGGCGTCTGTTTTTCACCACGGCTGATCTGGAATTGGCAGTGGATTTCTTTCACCATGGGTTCAGCACACTGGTGGCGCCACAACAGCGGATGCTTGTTCTGATGCCCTGCCGGCAGCCACACAGCGTGGGCGATCTACTCTCCCGGGGGTTGGCGCGCCTTGGCGTGCACGTCATCGCGCACGGCCCCATGCAATCAGCTGAAGCGGTGGTGGATGCCGTACTGCGGAATCAAATCGATTGTCTGGTAGGGGTTCCCTCGGAGATGGCGGCCCTGGCCCGCTATCCCGGCTCGGGGCGCATTCCGCCAGGACAAATACGGAGTATCTGGCTGGGCACCCAAAACACCCTGCGATCCGCGGCGGAAGAAATCGGTCGTTTCTGGGGTTGCCCGGTTCTACAGCATTACGGTGCCGCTGAAATGTGCCCAGGTGGCGGCGTTGAATGTACCGCCCGGGACGGATTTCATCTCCGGGAGGCGGATCTGCTCATCGAGATCGTGGCCCCATGCACACCTCGGCCCGTTGATGACGGCAGTTATGGCGAGGTACTGGTGACCACCCTCACCCGCGAAGCCATGCCTTTGGTGCGTTACCGCACCGGCCATCTGGCGGCTGTCATGCCCGAACCCTGCCCATGCGGAAGTGCCTTACGGCGGATGACATCGATTTGCCCAAATCCCCGGGAACCGCTAATGCTGAAAGGAGTTTATACCAATGGACCCCATAGCTGCAGCCGCCTGTGAACGGCTCGCCCAAGGACGGGGCTTTGTTCTGGCCACCATTATTCAACAGCAGGGGTCCGCGCCTCGCACAGCCGGCACCCGGATGCTGATTACTCCGGAACAGGAGATTGTCGGCACCATCGGCGGTGGTCTGCTGGAAGCCAAGACCATGCAGGCGGCCGCGCAGATGAACGCGGAACTGCCGGCCCGGTTTCTTACCTTCGATCTGACCAATCAGGATGCGGCCAAAATGGAGATGATCTGCGGCGGCCTGGTCCGGGTGCTTCTGGATTATATCAAGCCCGGTGATGAAAATCGGACTCTTTTTAACGCCTGGCGCGAATCGTTGTCCCAAGGTCGCAAGGCCATGCTGGTCTCCATTGTTGCCGGCGACGAAACCCATATCGAGCGTATCGACCATGCGCTATTGAGGAGCGACAACAGTGTGCAGGGCGATTCGGGATTATCTGACGGCTTTCGCCGGCAATTGCCTGATTTGGTAGCCAGGGCCGCCCATGTCCAGGTTTTGAACCTGGAAGGCAAGCTGGTGGTGGCCGATCCGGGCCAAAGCGCGGCGACCCTCTATATATTCGGCGGCGGTCATGTGGCCCGGCCCACGGCCCACCTGGCCGCCATGGTGGGATTTGATGTCGTAGTATTGGATGACAGGTCAGAATTCGCCAATGGGGTCCGCTTTCCCGAGGCCGCTGGGGTCCATACCATTTCCGGCTTCGATGCCGCCTTTGCGGGCCTGGCAGTCAACGCCGATGCGTTTGTTATCATTGTCACCCGTGGGCACCTGCATGACCGGACTGTACTGGCTCAGGCCTTGAAGACCCCGGCCGCCTATATCGGCATGATCGGCAGCCGGGGTAAAAGAGATGCCATCTACGACAGCCTGTCGATTGAAGGATATACGGCCGCCGACATTGCCCGTGTGCATTGCCCCATCGGCCTGACCATCGGTGCGGACACACCGGAGGAGATCGCCGTTAGCATCGTGGCCGAGTTGATAGCCGTGCGCGCGGGCGTTAGGCTGTAAACCGGAATAGGAGTATGTCGAGAAGAAGCGACAGATCCTGGACGACCTTTGATGTCGATCGTAGTCAGGTCTGATCAAATACCGAATTTCCAGCAGTTGGTGACCGAAGCCGAGCGTTTGTCGAGGTAATTCAGCAAGGCCCGTCGGCTGTCAGCTATGTGTTCCGCCGAGCATACTTCGATGATGATTTTTCGGATTTGGCGGATATCGAGCTGGTCCAGCACCGAACGCCAATCCAGGCAGCCCTGTTCCAGTCCGTAATGTTGGTCCTTAATGCCGTCGTTGTTATTGGCATGCACGTAAACGACGCGATGCTTGATTTTTTCGATGAAAGTGTCGATTCGGCAGCCCAGCAAATTTCTGCCCCAGCCGTTGTTCAGGTGGCCCAGATCGAGCGCATAACCGATGTCCGGAAACATGTCCAGTACTTTCAGCACCTGCCCGGCATTCATGCCGGCATCGGATTCATAGATCGGCAGGATGCCGCAGGTGTGGGCGTAATCGATGATCGGCCTCAATTTCAGTCGCTTGCCAACGTCCAGCCGGCCGGCATTGATGTGGAAGATAAGTTCATCGGCTCCCAATATCCGCGCGACATCCACTTCAGCCTGCAAAACAGCCATCTCGGCGCAGCTGAAACTTTCCAGCTCCTGGAAAATTCCAGTTGTAGCGGAGTGCAGGCTGATATGCAGGCCCTGCAGGTAGCGCTTGATTTTTTCGAGGTGAAAGGTGCCCAGATGGAGTTTGGAATTGCGCCGGTTGATTTCCAGAGCATCAAAGCCCAGTTGGACGGCTGCTTTATACCACTTGGAGATGCGGATCACCTGAGAGGTCGCGCCAATCAAGGGCCACTGAAAATGGTGTTGAACGCCGATTCCGGATGGACCCGGTACGGAACTGCTTTCATCCAGGGATGGGTACATGCTCAATCTGTCAACCCCAGTTCGACCCTCTTTTCCTGGGTGGGTGCCCCGGTTTTTTTGTCCCAACCCCTGAGCATGTAGTACTCGTCCTTCATCCCTTCGAATTTACCTCTATCCAGCACGGCCCCTTGGTACTTGCCTTTGCTCAAAGGTTTTTCGAAAAATTTCTTGGGAAGATCGTCGGTTTCCCGTGTCAACCCCTGGCGCACATCGAACAACCGTTCCAGGTTGCGCAGGCGTTCGGCGATGCCAAGGATGTGGTCCACATCCCAATCCTTGCCGGTGACCAGCCTGAACATCTGGGCGGCCTTGTCGATGGTGTGGAAAATGAAAAGGGTGTAGGGCCAGGTGCAGACCCCCATACTGTCGATGGCCAGATTGTTGTGCTCGGACATGATGGTGGAGACGGCCTTGCCGTCATAGGAACTTGGAATGGCGGCGCCGGCCTTGCCGTACATCTTCTCGGCCGTCTCCTGAAACCACTCCGGTGCGTTGTGCCACTCGAACTCGAGAAGGCTGCCCCGCAAGGGCAGGGGGTCGCCGCGATGGCCCACGGCCTGCATCAGACCCGAACCCTTATAGGCGCGGAACTCATAAGGATGGGGGGCCAGGCCTTTGACGATGTCGAGCTTGTCTACGGCGGCCGGCCCGATCTTTTCCGCAAATACCCGCTGGCCCTCCGCCAGTAGGTCGCCATAACCTTCGCGCACGCTTAATTTGCGCACCGTTTCCAGGATGGCGGCTTCGGAACCCCGTTCCATGGCAATCCCGTCGGTATCCTTTTCGGTTATAATACCTTCGTGATGCAGTTCCATCAGCAGGCCGATGCAGGCCGAGGTCTCCGTGGAGTCCAGTCCCATGCGGTTGGTCATGCGAATGGCTTTCCAGAAGATATCCATGTCCAGGTTCCACACCGAGCCGGTGAACCCGCTCCAGGGTTCGCAGGTGGTGAATCCCTTGCCGATTTCTGGTACGTGCAGAAAATTTTTGCACCGGATGGGACATGCGAAACAGCCCACGTTTTTCATCTGGTGTTTGTCTACATAGGCCGGTCCGCCGTACTTCTCGATGATCTCTTCCCAGTGCACGTCTTCGAAATACCCCACTGGAAAAAAACTCAATTGATACATCATGGCTACGAACCGCACGACGCCATAGGTGGAAAGCTCCTTGCAAGCCGGGCTTTCGCGGATTTCCCGGTTGAGCGCCAGCGAGGCTTCAAACATTTCGGCCGGCCGCGCGATCCCCACCGGCTTACGGCCGCGCACGGCCACGGCCTTGATGTTTTTTGAGCCCATCACGGCCCCGAGTCCGCCACGGGCGGCGGCGCCGGCAACTTCCGTAATGAGGCAGGCAAAACGTACCAGGTTTTCACCGGCCGGACCGATGCAGACGACCTTGATTTCCGGGTCGCCCAGTTCCTGCTGAATCAGCTTCTGGGTTTCAAATGTGTCCTTGCCCCACAGGTGGGATGCGTCCCGAATCTCGACCGTGTCGTCGGTGATCCAGATATAGGACGGCTTCTCGGCTTTACCCTGTATGACGATATGGTCGTAACCGGCGTATTTGGCCTCCGGCCCCCAATATCCCCCGAAATTGGATTTGGCCCTCAGGTTGCTCATTGGAGACAATGCGGTGACATCCGTGCGGCCCGAAGAAGGCATGGCGGTGCCGGACAGAGGCCCCATGCTGAAAATCAGCGGGTTTTCAGGGGATAGGCCGTCCGTGCCGGGCTTTAACAGATCGTAGATCAGGCGAACCCCAATGCCGCGTCCGCCCAAATAATGGTCAATATAAGGTTCGGTGGGCTCTGTTTCCACCCGTCCGTCACTGACATTGATTTTTAAAATCTGGCCCATCCATCCATTCATGCTGTTTCCTCCGGGATTGAAATTAACACCATCCTTTGCGGGCAGAGCAATTAATGTGCCTGATTTGATATAAGGCGAAAGTAAAAAAATATAACAAAATCAATATGTAAAAATTATGTTCCCGGGTACTTGGAAGCGTATTCAACCGTATCGACCCCGTCCAGCCCATAGGAGGATTTTAAATATAGGTTAACTAATTGAAATATAGATAATAAATATATTTGGGGCATCTGGGGGCAAAATTGGACAAATATATATTTTTCGATATAAGCTGCTCATCGGCTGCTCTTTCGGCGTCGAAGAACAGGATGAGAGCGGATGCACGGACGCCATCCTGTCTGGAGCGGAGTTCGTCAAAACCGCCGGTGGCCATCATTTTGACGGAGATTACGTGAAACTCACCAGCAAGATCCTCAAGGGGGCCGCTTGCCGGGTGGGCAGACATTTTGCGGGCCGCGGCGGATGAAGTTGCAACCTGTTGCTCCAGGCTGAAAAAATAGATGCGCGATGGGGATGTTCGAAAACTTCCTGATTTCCCGACACACGTCCATACCGTCCACATCCGGCAGCATGATGTCCAGTAGGATCAGTGCAGGTGGGTTCTTTCTGATGTAGCTCGCCACCTGGCCCCCACGGTCAAGGCAGGAGGCCTTGAACCCGGCCCCATGGTCATGGAAATGTTCCTGCGCTCAAAACGGCTGCGAAAAAGCTCGACCATCTCCGCGAGGACCGCCAGGGGTTTCACCGGATTCTTTTGGGCAAGCAGGCACTGGGAGTCCGCCAGCGACAGCTGGTGTAGCCCGTCTACGAGCTTAATCAGGCGCAGGATCTCGGCATGCAGGGATTCCAGTGTCCCCGTGTTGAGGCTGCGCACGCCATCCTGCAGGGCTTCGATCTCACCTCGCAGGATCGCCAAGGGGGTTCGCAACTCGTGGGAAATGTCCGAAATCCACCAGAAACTGCAAGAAGAGCGGTTGCCGTCCGTTCTGAAGGAGTACAAGGTCGACTGGAAAGTGTTTTCCAACGCCATGCATGCCAAGGTTCAGGATCTTATGGGGATGCTGGTTAACAAAAATTACCTAACCGCCGATCAAAGGGACCATATCCTTGCACGGATGGATCAACATGCCCAGCGACGCGCACTCATGAAAAGCCTGATCGATAAAGCGGCGGCCGATGGAACCATCACACCGGATCAAGCGCAGATGTTACTGAAAAGGCCGCTATGACTAGACCTGATGGGGGTAACCTCAACATTAAATTACAAGGGGCAATATGGCTTGTCCCCAGGGGTGACAATGTTGGGGTTACTCTTAAAAGGGGATATGTGGAGGAAACGACTATGAAACGGACAGCTTATGTGTCATGGGTCGCAATTGTGGGAATATCCATCGCAGGCTGCATGTCGCCCCAGGGGCGGCCGGACTACACGGCCTCCGGTGCTTTGGCCGGCGGCGCCACGGGTGCTATTGTCGGCAGCATGGCGCGGCACCCGGGACCCGGTGCGCTCGTCGGCGGCTCCGTGGGCGCGGTGATCGGCGGGCTCATCGGGCACGGCATGGACCAGACCCAGGAGGCACAGTTGCGGGCCCAGGCCCCTCAGACCCTGCGCCGGGTCGAACAGGGCCAGCCGCTGACGGTAGTGGATGTCCAAGGATTCATCTATCGAACCGTCATGGATCTGCCCCTCGATGAACCGACCCAGGCGGCGCAACGCTATGTGGCCTTGACCGCCGAACAGGTACAGGCCGTTTTTGCCAAGTGGCTGCGGCCGCGAGACTGGGTCCAAGTTTCGGAGGGGCCAGCCACGGCTACGGCGTCTTGAAAGCCCTGGCCAGGTCGTTGTCGATGACGTAGATGCACATCGCCTTGGCGCCCTGGGGGGTATAGCGGTATTTGGAGGTCAGGTTGTTCATCAGGTAGGTGACATCGTGGCGGATCTTGCGATCGTAGGTCTTGAAATCATCTTCGTCGTAATCCTTGATGGCCCGCCGGAAGTTTTCGTTCTCCAGGAAGGGGTCGAGCACTTTTTCCTTGATGTTGTAGATATAGCGTTCGTTGAGTTTTGCGAACAGGCTGGTTTTGCGAAGGTTTTTGCCGCCGCGCGGCACCTCCTGGGTCAGGGTCTTGGTGGCGTACTCTTTCTGGACATCCTTGCGCAACGCCTTTCTTTCAGCGACTTGGGCGCCGGTGCCTAAAATACGCAGTTCGAAGTTTTTCAGATACTCCTCGGTGATTTCGATCTTGTCGCCGGTGTAGGGGCACTGTTCCGTCGACCCGGTCTCGAAATTGACGGCGAACATGTAGTTTTGGACTTCGACGGCAATCTGCTCTTCGTTGAAGTAGTACAAGGACTCCTTGACCTCCTGGAGCACCGAGTAGTCGTACATGTGCGAAAGGGAATCGAGAAAACCATCGGGGATCGAGGGGCGCAAATCCTTTTTGGATCGGAAAAACTTGCCCAGGGTGGACATGTCGATGAAATGATCGGACCTGGCGAAGGCGGTGTAAAACTCTCCGAAGATCTTGATGGCGTCCCGGCCGGAGATGCCGTGTTTACCCTCGTTTTCCGATTCTGCGATGATGCGCCGCCGGCGCTTGGCCGTCAACCCCTTGCGATCCTCTTCGCTCAGCCAATTGGGAATGTAGCCTGTGTAGATCTCCATCTTGAGCAACTGCAAGTTTTTGTCGCAGTAGCGGCTGTATTTCTCGGGGTCGCCGATCCATTCCAGCAGGGCTTCGGAGCGCAGGCTCAGGCGCGAGGCGATGATCACGCGCGCAAAGTTGTGCAGCACGCGCGGCAAAAAGGCGTCGTCGATATGGCGGCCGAAAATATCGCGGTAGATGTCCACCTCTGTGCTGTGATCCAGGACATAGGAGATGTTGATGTAGGCGATGCGGTCGGAAAAGGATTGTATGTTCTGGATATTTTTTTTGTCTTCGGGGTTCATCAGCGCCATGAACAGCGAGTTGACGTTCTCTTCGATGTCTTTTACCTTGTGGACCCCTTCGGAGATGATGTTGTGCAGCTCGATGAGCCGTTCGATGTTGTGCGACTTGATATCCATCAGGGCATACAGGCCGTTGTTGGTCTTGGCGTAGCGCGAGAAGATGTAGTGCACCTGGTTGCTGTCGCCGAAGAGGCGACTGATGCGGTTCTGGAGCATCTCGT
Organism: Desulfatitalea sp.; assembly: GCA_049287895.1. Classification (GTDB taxonomy): domain Bacteria; phylum Desulfobacterota; class Desulfobacteria; order Desulfobacterales; family Desulfosarcinaceae; genus Desulfatitalea. The sequence goes on along the minus strand of JBAQGR010000728.1, from coordinate 8,024 downwards.
TGGTCAGCACCGACTCTTTCAAGGGAGGATCGCCGGGGTTGAAGACGCTGATTCCGGAGCCCAAACGGCGGTTGAATTCGTATGGCTTGGCCCACACCATCTCAAAAACCTTGAGGGGATCTGTAAGCCGTCGCAGCAGGGCATCATACAGGGAGCTGCAGATGGTGCACGGCACATCGCTGAAGATCCATTCATACTCCTTGTTGGTGAACAGGGTATACTTGAAGGCGTCGTTTTTAAAAAGGTCATCCAGGAAGGCCCGGCGCAGTTGTTTGGGGATGATCAGCAACGGGTTGTCGTGGCTCGGGCAGGAGATGTCCAGATACTGGTCGCCGCCCTGCTGAAGAACGCGGGATTTGATGCGTTCGTATTGACCCTGCTGGGACTCTTTTTGAAGTTGAAACAGCTTCTCCAGAATGGTGTAAGTTTCATCGCTCACCGACAGGCCGCCCAGGGCCGTCACATCGATGCGCCAGACGGTTTCAAAGCGGCAGCCCGCTTCGGTGTTGGCGTACTCTTCGAATTTGGTCAGCAGGTTGTTTAAGAAAGTGCTTTTTCCGCAGCCGTGCGGGCCGTCGAAAATATAGATTTTATTTTGCTGGGCGCCCTGGCGCATGCCTTCCACCTGTTGGATGAAACGGTTGGCAAAGAGGCGGTCGGCGAAGAACGGGTGATCCGAACCTTCTACGAAAAGCCGGGCGCAATCGTAATCCACATAATTGATCGACTCGGGATCGTCCGGGTATTCGTCGACCCCCGTGCCCACATAGGCTTTGATCATGTCGTGGAAGAATTGGAACACGTTGCGCATCAGGTCGGCCGGCCGCTGGGTGACATGCGCCAGGAAAGTCTGGAAGGGGATGGGTGCCTGCTGCTCCATGGCGCTATTGGCCCGCTGGACCTGCTGCATGGCTTTTTCGATGTTGGTCGTCTCTTTTAGCATGGGTCGGCCTTCCGCCTTCAACGCTTACGCCGCGATGCGGCGGCTTAACTTGCGCTCTTTCATCGTATAGACCGCGCGTTGCCACTGAATTGGCGCTTCGGTGGCTTTGCCGGTCGCCGGCCGGGGGCGGTCGCTGCGCGCCGGTTTGGGCAGCGCTTCATGGGTTTCCAATTCCACCGGACCGCCCCAGAGATACTCGATGCCCATCAGGGTGTTGGTGATAAAATCCTTGATCAACGGTTTGTCTTCAAAACGGTGCACCAGATACAGGGTGTTGGCGCGCTTGCCCTTTTCATGATCCAAAGTGATATGGGGCGGATGATAGAGGCCGTCGAGCAGCATTTGGCGATACGCTTCGCTGCTGCGGCTTTTGACGTAGTACTCCCAGACCATCTTGGACTCGTTGAGCCGCCGGCCGGCCACAAAAAGTTTGTTCTGGGTGACGAAATCCTGGTTGATGAACTGGTTGATGAAAGTGAAGTCGCTCAGGTTTTCTCTGACGGAAAAGATATACTCGCGACCCCGTCCCAGAGCGCCGTTGTATTTGTCCCGCTGGTGAGCGTTGCTGAGGCGCTGAAAATCCCAAGTTAGGCGGCCCTGGTCGGCCCACTCCTCGATGGCGTAAAACAAGCGCATGCCCAGGGCATACGGATTGAGCCCCACCCGGGGCATGGCGGTCACGCCGGCGTTGACCCGCGCAAAATCCACCTCGTGACCTTTGATGCGGTCATCCTGCAGATAGAGGACTTCGTGCCAGTAGCTGGCCCAGCCCTCGTTCATGATCTTGGTGCGGATCTGAGGCTGGAAGAACAAGGATGTTTTGCGGATCACCTCGATGATCGTCTTCATCCACTTGTTCTCTTCTTTGTTCACGAAGGGGGAATTTTCCAGGATGTATTGAATCAGGTCCGTGGGAGGGGCGCTCCTATGCTCCTTGTACTTGGCAAAGAGCGCCTTGAACTCGGGATAGCGCCGGTCCACCTCGGCGAAAAACCTATCTTCGCTGAGCGGGCCGCTTTCGGCCAGGCATTGGTTGTATCGTTCGATCTCTTTGATGTATTCGCTCGTTTTGGTCTTCTTGACGCTTTGCAGGAAAATGTCGAAATAGTAATCCAGCCGCGGGGGCAGTTGGGCCGTGGCCACGGGGAACAGGCGGTTCAGCTCCGGAAAATAGCCGACCAGGTTGTCGATGCCCCGGGCGAATTCGATGACGTAATCGACCCAGTGGCCGTGCTCGGAGCGCAGCTTGGCGAAGACCCGCTTGTCGGACAGCGCCTCGCCGGTGAAATCGTAGTCCCAGGTGTGGCGGAAGTATAAGTTGTTCTGGAAAAAGTCGATATGGGCCAGCACGTGATAGAAAATCATCACATTGAGCCAATCGGGGTTGTTGTCGTTGTAATAGGAGATGGCTGGACGGGTGTTGATCACGGTTTCATAGGGGTTGCTGGGATAGAGCTCATACTTGCCCTTGCCTTTGAGCACTTCCACATCGTGCACCCAGTAATCGTATAGGGTGGGGATCATGATTTTGGGCGACAGCTCCAGAAGGTCGCGGTTGGTCACTATATACTCCAGGGTTTCGTTTTCAAAACGCAACCCTGCGGCCCGTGCCCTCTCCTTGCAGCCTTCCATGATTTTCTTGGTGTGCTGGCTGACCAGTTCCATAGGACCCCTTCGGGGAGTTTAAAGTTTAAAACTACTTCTTATCCTGCGATATCAATTTTCGAATCCCTTCGATCAGGCGCGATTCATCCGCGTCATCGGTGAGAATATCCATGCGCAGCAACTCCGGCGCCTGTTCTAAAAGCCCCGAACGCTTGATGTACTTTTCCACCTCCGTCGAACTGCCGGCGCTGTGCTGGGCGATGGTGATCCCCACGCGGTTGGCGTAACGCATCATCAGTTTGAGCTGGGGAATCGATTCGCGGCCTTCGGCGTCCCAATCGTCTCCGTCGGTGCCGTGAAAGACATAGATATTGTAGTCCTGGGCCAGGCTTTCTTTTTCCACTATTTCGTTGACCAGTTTGTACGCCGACGAGACCTGGGTGCCGCCGGCCACCTTGGAATTGTAGTAGGTGTAAAAGTCCGGGACCTCCTTGGCCGTGGTGTCGTGCAGAATGAAGCGCGTTTTCACCTGGTTGGCGTATTGGTAGAGCAGCCAGCTGTAGATCAATACGTGCTGCGCCACCACCAGCTCGGTGGTTTTGCCCACCATGGACCCTGAGTAGTCGCGTACGAAGAAGACCATGGCCTGGGATTCGAAATCCTTTTCCTTGCTCAGGATACGATAGACCATGTCCTTGGGCGAAATAAGAAAATCCACGGGGTTGATGGCGTTGACATCGGGCAGGTTGCCCAAGTGGATATTGGTTTCGACGATCTTGCGCAGGGTGGCTTTTTTGTCCAGTACCTGGCCGAAGCCGCGATTGCGATCGGTCAGGTCGTAGGTGTAGCGGGTCAGCGAGCGCTTCTTGCCTTTGTCTTTGAGGTTGGGCAGTTCGAACTGTTCGGTGAGAATGCGGCCCAGGTCGTAGGCCGAAGACTCCAGTTCGTGTTGATCGCCCTCGCCTTGGCCTGGCCCCGCGCCGCTGCCTTTCTCCGATTGGCGCACCGGCTCCTCGCCGATCACTTCGCCCTCTTTGCCCTCACCCGATCCGCCGCCGGCCTGCTCCTCTTCCTGGTCGCGAAAGCTCGCATCGTGCATCAATTTCTCTTCGGTGGCGGTGGGCACCACCACCACTTTGTCCTTGCCGCCGCGACCCGGTTTGATCATTCGGCCCACTTTGACCTTGCGGGGAAAGCCGTCTTTTTCGCGCTGGCGGTCCTTGGCCAGCAGATCGTCGATGGTGCGGATCTGGCTGGTAGGGTTTTGACGCGCCATGGCCACGCCCTGGAGGTCGGTCAGGTCGGCATGGGCATAGAAGCTGTCCAGCGCAGGCGCCGCCGGTGTGATGCCATGGCCGCCGTTCTGGGGTTCGACCGCGGATGCGCGGATCTCGGCCAGAATTTTCTCCTCCAGCGTTGGATCAAGCCCTTGGGTCTTGAGGCGCTGATATACTTCCCATAGTTCGTTCTTCATAGCACGGCCTCTTGCTGCGTCTACCGACAGATCGATCCAAATCCTTCACTTAAATCTTAAAACCTAAAACTATTCTTTAGTAATTTGGGGGAACTTGCAAACAGTCGCAGGAGGTCCGTTTGTGTCATCCCCGCGAAGGCGGGGATCCAGCTATTCCAAAGGGTTCTGGACTCCCGCCTTCGCGGGAGTGACGATTGTCGAACCTTTTTGCGGCCTCGTCAATTTTCATCCTCCTGCGTACAGAAGTACTCGATGGTTTTCTGCGCACAGGTGCGGCAATATCCCAGCTTGTGCAGCATGGTGCTCACCATGCGGTCGTAAAGCTTCTGGTTCTCTTCGTTGGTGCGGTTGGCCAGAGCGCCGATGAGGCTGCCGGCGCCGGCGATATCCGACTTGAGGCGTACATCGGTGACCGCCTTGACCAGCTCCAGGTTGTCCATGAAGTCGTAATTGGGGTCCACCGATATCTTCTGCCCGTAAATCTTGCGGATCGAGGTGCGGAAGGTGTCGCGCTGTTCTTCGGTTTTCAGTCCCAGTCGTTCCTCCACGCTCTTGATGAAACGCTCGTCGATCTTTAACGCCCGCAGTTCTCCGGATTGGGGGTCCTTGTACTTCCACATCTTGTCCGGACCGAGGTTTTCGGCGTCGGTGCCGATGATCATGTTGACGTAGTTCATCACATCCTTGCGGATGGCCAACGGCTCGTCCATGTAGGCATTGAACATCTCGGTCATGATGCGCTCGCGGTAGAGTCCCTTGGCGATCTTGAGATCTTCCAGGTATTTGGCGCGGTCGTTGGCATCGGTGACGTAATCGAGAATGATGCGCTCCAGGGCCCTAAAAATGTCATAGGCGAACATGCATTGGCCCTCGTTGGTCTCGGAGCTCTCGGTGAGCAGCTGAATCGCGCGGCCCAGGTTGCGCTGGCCCATGCCCTTTTGGCCGAAGCGCTTGGTGATGTCCGGGTCCTGGTTGAGCGTGTCGATCACCTCGGCCAGGGCCTTGATGCTTTTTTCTCCGGCCACCTCGCCCGAGGCCAGCTTCATGGTCTCGATGGCGGTCAGCTTCTCCGAGCGCGGCAGGCGGCTGAGCACCACGGCGACCGACGCGGCGTGGTTCAGATTGGGGTCCTGGTGCAGGGCCTCGCGGGTCAGGGTCGTGCGTGCTTCGCTGCCGATGGCGTAAGCGGTCAGATCTTTTTGCATCTTATAATTGGTGTTGTGCGACACATAGCAGATGCGGCAGCGGTCCACGATGGGTGCTTCCTCCTTTTCGGCCAGGAAGCGGTTGAACTCCGAATTGTTGCTGGTGGCGATGATCAGGGTGTCGATGGGCCACTTGTAGCCGTCGATTTCGATATTGCGGTTCTGGATTACACCCAGATAGACTTGGACCAAATCTTTTTTGTTCTTGTAGATCTCGTCGGCGAAGTGGATGCCGCCGCCGGCCACGCGCGCCAGGGCCCCGCGGCGCAGATCGAAGCGGTAGGGGTTGTTGGTGTCGGTGATGTGCAACAGCCGCTGGATCGACTCTTCGCCCAGCAAGTCTACGGCCGAAGAGGTGATCTTGTCCTTGGCCGGGTATTTGCCGGTCACCGTGCCCAGACTTTCGGTCAGGGGCACCGGCATGATCTCCACGAACGCGAGCGTCTTCTCCAGATCGCCGTCGCAGAATTCGCGGATGTCGTTCCAGATGTAACCGCTACACGCGCCCAGCGGCCGGTAGTTGTCGTACAGGGTGTCGATGGCGTGGTCGTCGAAGCCGAATTCCCGGCCAAGGTGGGCCTTGTTCTCGTCAGGATCGTCGAACAGGTTCATGGCCAGGATCATGGGGTCTTCGTAAGTTTGGGACTCGATGATGTTGATGCGGCCGTAATGGCCCAAGGCCTCCATGCCTTTGAAGCGGAAAGTGTATTTGCGATTTTCGGATTTGGAAAGAAAGGCGCGGTATTGGGTGCACAAAAACTCCACGAAAAAGGTTTTGCCATTGCCCGGCTCGCCCACCAGCACAAAGGCCATCTCCTTGGACGAACCGCTTTCGGCCGCATCCTTGACATAGGAGACAAAGCTGTTGATCTCATCGTACATGCCGATGACATGCTTTTTCCCATTCCGGAAGATGTTGAAGTCGTAGGTGGTTCGGGCGTTGACCACGACCTTTTCGATGTTGCTTCCCAGAATCATCCGGGCCACGCCCTGGAATGCGTTCTCGAAGCGGCGGCTGCTCTCCTGGACGGCCAGGCAGTGCTGGCGCAGTTGCAATTGGGGTTGCGTCGGTAACTTCACCTGTGCTTTTTTGGCCATGATGCCTCCCATGGTTGGTTGAAAAGGTTCGCCCCGCATTCAAACAGACCTACCTGTAAGGTTGATTGTATCGTCGCCCCACCGCACGGTTGAAGGGGTTTCAGGCGCCACAGGGAAGAAGAAGTCGAGCAGTAGAATTCGCCGGATCGATCGCATATCGTGAAGTCGCACTCAGCATGAATCCGAGATTTATGTTTCAATTATAGTACTTAACCATTTAGACGCAACCTTAATTTTATTGGAGTTGCATTCCGTCGGCGTTGGGATTGAAGTCTGCAATAAATATGCCGCGAATACCCGGATTGGCGCTGGTTTTCCCGGACCATGGAAGAAATCGACGTGGATCGCCATGGGCTGGGTTGGGCTCTGGCGACGCGGGTCGGCGGTATTTCTGCTTGCTTGGTATGCAAGGGGATGCGCGGCGGCGTGAAGATGCATCCGAGAGATATAGGATCGAGGCCTGTCAATCCATTGTCAAGGCGTCAGGGTATGGTGTCTAGAAGGGCCACGATCTTTTCGCCGAAGGCTTCCACCTGCCACTGATGGATTTGGGGGATTTGCGCCAGCGCATCGATCGATCTGGGCTTGTGCACGGCGATTTCGCTGATCAGCGCTTTGTTGAGCAGCAGAGCCGGGTCGAGGGCCAGGCCCGCGGCCACCTCATCCCGCCAGGAGCGCAACGATTTAACGCGGCGGGGAATTCGGGGGGAGAGCCGCGGCGTGCGCTGGCGGGGGTATTTGGGCAGTTGGTCGGCGGGCAGGTGCGCGGCCCTGGCCACGGCGGCAAGCAGGCCCTGGCCGTACATGTCCAGTTGCTTGCCGCTCAGGGCCTGGCACACTTTCAATTGCTCCATGTCGGCGGGCAATCCCATGGCGATTTTGAGAATGTCGGCGTTGTTCATGATTTTAAACAACGGGCGGTCTTTTTGCCGGGCAATGGCATCGCGCAGTTGCAGCAACTCTTCCAAGGCGGCCAGCTGGCGGGGCGTCAAGCGTCCGGCGCCCCTGAATTTCAAAAACAGCGCCAGATGGTTCTCTTGGGGCCGTACCTGGCTGAGCAGGCGGCAGCCCTCCTGCACCCAGGCGAGACGTCCCATGGCGTCGAGTTCCGTGATAAGGGTTTTCGCCAGGGGGATCAGATAGAGGACATCCGCGGCGGCATAGGCCACCATCTCAGGGGGCAGGGGCCGTTGGGACCAATCCTTCTTTTGATATTTTTTATCCAGCTCCACGCCGAAACGCCGGCCCACCACCGCTTCCAGGCTGGTTTCGGCATGGCCCAGATACATGCTGGCCAGTTGGGTATCGAACAGGCGGTTGACGCTGATACCGAAATCGCGGTAGAGCGAGCGTACATCGTAGTCAGCGCCGTGAAACACTTTGAGGATGTCGGCCTCCGCAAAAAGCGGCTTGAGCGCGTCGAGGTCCGGAACCTTGAGCGGGTCGATCACCACGGTGCTGCCGTTGGCGGCGATTTGCAGGAGGCACACTTTTTCGCGGTAGTGAAACATGGAATCGGCTTCCAGATCCACGGCCAGCATGGAGGCGGTTTGGGCCTGGCGGGCAAACGCCGCCAGTTGCGCAGCGCTGTCGATCAGCTCGTAATTGGGTTGGGAAGATGGTGCTCTATTTTTCTCTTGACCCACTGGGGTATTTCTCCTACTTCAGTCGATTTATCGATGGGTAACCAATAATTAAT